>DATDBV010000760.1:0-4690 GCA_036524715.1 Nakamurella sp.
CCATGCTGGGACTGGCACTCGACGTCCGCCAGCTCGACCAGCCGCTGACCCCCGCCCAGCTGGCTGCAGCCCGCCCCAGTCCGCACGATCCCCGCTCCAAGCACGCCCTCGATATCGCGCGTGAGGAATGGACGATCCGCGACGTCCTCGCACACGGCGTCATCGACTACCACCCGACACCGGTCGGTCCAGCTTCCGTGACAGCCGACCACATGCAGGAATGGTTCGAAGCCGGAGCCGCCGACGGCTTTTGGGTTGCCATCGACATTTACGAAGACGGCATCGACACCTTCGTCGACGAGGTCGTCCCCATTCTGCAAAAACGCGGACTGTTCCATTTCGACTATGAGGGACCGACGCTTCGTGACAACTTGGGAGCCCACGAGCAATACGGGCTTGACTCACGTCTGGATTCTGGGCGTTAAGAGCCGGAGATGCATCAGCCATCTAAGTTGACAGACATCCCATGTCGTTTCGTGTCAAGCAGCAGTGACGATTTGGTGTTGCCAGGCGGTGTTTTCGTCGTATTTGGTGCCGGTCTTGAGGCAGCCGTGCAGGATGCCGACGAGCCGGTTCGCGAGCTGTCGCAGCGCGGCGTGGTGGCCGATCTTGCGGGCCCGTAGCGCGTCGTAATAGGCCCGCGCGCCCGGTGACGCGCTCAGCGCGGAGAACGCCTGCTGGAGCAGGGCGGCGCCGAGGCGGCGGTTGGTGGCGTACCGGGCCAGCACCACGGTCTTGCGCCCGGAGGCTCTGGTGATCGGGCTCTGCCCGGAGTAGTTCTTGCGAAAGCGGGCGTCGTGGAACCGTTTCGGGTCGTCGCCGAACTCGCCGAGGACGCGCGCTCCAAGGACCTCCCCAAGACCCGGCTGGCTCAGGTAGATGTCAGCCGCCGGGTGCCGGCCAAAATGCTCGGCCACCACCTCCTGCAGCTGCGCGATCTGCTCGTTCAGCGCGGTGATCAGGCCGACCTGACCGACGACGACAGCCGCATGGGCGGCCTCGACGGTCGCCGGCTGACGCAGCCCCGGCGCCCGCAACGCCGCCAACAGCACGTCGGCCTTGGCCTCGACGTGATGCCGACGGGCCGCCCGCAACGCGGACAGGACCTGGCCGCGGGTCAGCTTGGCCGCTCTCGCCGGCGACGGCGCCCGGCCAGCAACAGCAACGCATCCCTGGCCGTCAGGTCGTCGAAGGCCTCGACCGCGGCCGGGAAGTACTCCCGCAACATCGATCTGAGTCGCAGCACCTGACGGGTCCGTTCCCAGATCGCGGTCTGCGCGCGGGCCACCAGCTTGACCGCGTCGGCAAGCTCGATGTCGCCGGCGATCTGCCGGTGGTGCTCCGATCCAACCGGACGATCTCGGCGAGCACGTGGGCATCACCCGCGTCGCTCTTGGCGCCCGAGGTGGAGTGACGCTCCCGATACCGCGCCGCCGACAACGGGTTGATCGCAACCGCCTGGTACCCGGCCACCCGCAGCGCCGCCACCCAGGGCCCGCGGTCCGTCTCGATCCCGACGACCACCCGGGCCGCGACCTCCTCGCTGCCCAACTCCGCCCAGTCCGCCGGTGCATGCTCGGCGACCAGCGCGTGCAGCCTTCTGATCCCCTCCAGACCCTCCGGCAGCCGGGCCTTCGCCAGTCGCCGACCGTTCATGTCCTGGATCTCCACATCGTGGTGATCCTCGGCCCAGTCATCCCCGATGAACAGCAACATCCCGGTCGCACTCCCAACCGTTCGCCCGACATCAACCGCCACAGCGACCCGGCGAACTCTGCGACCTATTGATCAAGTGCTCACGTCGGAACGGGCACGGCATCCCATCAGCAGTCCGTCGCCTGCGAATCGGCGGGCGCACGATCTGTCAATAGGCTTCCTCGTGAGGAGCCAGAGAGAGCGAGTGCTGACCCGCCGGTCGCTGCTGACCTGAGCTTCCCAGAGGAGCTCCGGCTGATCCATTGGAGAGGGCGATCACCGCCCGGCACGCGGAAGATGCGCTCAGTTCGCTGTCGTTCGTCTGCTGACAACAATCGGCCGCGAGACAGAAGTCCTCAGGTGGCTCTTGTGCGATGTGGAATGAGTGACATTCGCGGCGACGTCGATGAACCACGTCACCCCATGGCTTGAGCAGAGAGGGTCGACGTCGACCTCGGCGTGATCGGTATCCCACACCTGCTGACCGACGGGCCGGCCTCGCCGTCCACGGGACGACGCGGGAAGGTTTTCCGGGGTTCCTGATCGGCCCGACGCGCCTGGCGGGCCGCGCGTGCGCCAGGACCCGAGTCGGGCCATCATATTCTTCTATGCGGAACAAACCCTCCTACGCGCTCACCTCGGTGGACAACGCGCTTCGCCTGGTCCAACTGCTGCGCGACCAGGGGCGGCTGCGGGTCACCGATGCCGCCGCCGAACTGGATGTCGCCCCGTCCACCGCGCACCGGCTGCTTGGCATGCTGGTCTACCGGGGCTTCGCCATCCAGGACGACGGCCGGGCGTACGTGCCCGGGCCGGCCCTGGGAGCCGCCCCGGCGCAGCTGGACTGGACCCGGCAGTTGCGCGATGCCGCACTGCCCCATCTGGAGCTGCTGTCCGACCGAACCGGCGAGACCACCAATCTGATGATCCGGATCGGCCTTCAGGTGCGGTTCCTGGCCAGCGTCGAGTCGCCCAAGGTGCTGCGCGTCGGCACCCGTCAGGGCACCGTGCTATCTGCGCGGTTGACCTCGGGCGGGAAGGCGCTGCTGGCCGAGCTCAAACCCGAGCGGCTGGCGTCGCTCTACCGCGGGTCGGCGGCGGCGCTGAGCGACCAACTGTTGTCGGACGACGAGTTCGATCGCTTCGCCGCCGAACTGGTGCTGATCAAGCGGCAGGGCTACGCGCTGAACAACCAGCAGACCGAGGACTCCGTCGTCGCCTGCGGCACCGTCGTGCGCGAGCAGGGCGGCGGGCCGGCCGGCGCCATCTCGGTCAGCATGCCGGCCGGGCGCTTCGTGCCCGCCCAGCTGCCGCAGCTGGTCCGGGACCTGCATCTGGCGGCGTCGGGGATCAGCCGGGACATCGCCGGCTTGGCGATGAAGAGTTCCGTATAGAAGAAAATCCTGACGGCGCCGACGGTCCCGCTCCTACTGTTTCGACCAGCCCCAGAGCCCCCGAAAGGACCAACGATGCAGTTCTATCTGAACGGATACCAGCCCGGTGACCCCTTCATCTCCGATCCGGACCCGCTGATCGCCAACCGCCCCGAGGGCTTGCCCACCGAAACCGACGTGCTCATCGTCGGCTGCGGCCCGGCCGGTCTGGTGCTGGCCGCCCAGCTGGCCAACTTCCCCGACATCCGCACGATCGTCATCGACCGCAAGGACGGGCCGCTGGAGGTCGGCCAGGCCGACGGCGTCGCCTGCCGCACGGTGGAGATGTTCGAGGCGTTCGGCCTCGCCGACCGGCTGGTCAACGAGGGCTATCACGTCAACGAGGTCGCGTTCTGGCGGCCGGATGCCGCCGAACGCACCAAGATCACCCCCACCGGCCGCATCCATGACGTCGAGGACGGCCTGTCCAAGATGCCGCACGTCATCGTCAACCAGGCCCGCATGCTGGCCTACCTGCTCGATCACATGGAACGCTCGCCCAGCCGGCTGCGCCCGCACTACGGCCTGCACGCCGCCGACATCCGGGTCGACGAGACCGGCACGTCCGAGTATCCGGTCACCGTCACCCTCGCCCACCTGCAGAACGTCACCGAGACCGGCGAGACGACGACCATGCGGGCCAAGTATGTGATCGGCTGCGACGGTTCGCGCAGCGGCACCCGGCAGGCGATCGGCCGCGAACTGGTCGGCGACCCGATGAACCAGTCGTGGGGCGTGCTGGACGCGCTGGTCACCACCGACTTCCCGGACATCCGCCGCAAGTGCGCCATCCACTCGGCCAACGACGGCAACATGCTGATCATCCCGCGGGAGGGCGGCTACCTGGTCCGCCTCTACATCGAGCTGGACAACGTCCGCGACGCCGAGATGCTGGCCAACCGGAGCGCCACCCCGGAGAAGCTCGCCGACGTCGCCAACCGGATCCTGGACCCGTACACGATCGACGTGAAGAGCGTCGGCTGGTGGGCGGTCTACGAGATCGGGCAACGGGTGACCGACAAGTTCGACGACGTGCCGGCCGACCAGGTGGACACCCGGCTGCCGCACGTGTTCATTGCCGGCGATGCCTGCCACACCCACAGCGCCAAGGCCGGCCAGGGCATGAACGTGTCCATGAACGACACCTGGAACCTGGGCTGGAAGCTGGCGTCGGTGCTGCAGGGCCGGGCCAAGCCCGAACTGCTGCACACCTACTCGGCCGAGCGGCGCAAGATCGCCCAGCAGCTCATCGACTTCGACCGCGAGTTCGCCGCCATGTTCAGCGCCCACCCCGCTGACGACGCGGTGGACGGGTCGGCTGAGGGTGTCGATCCCGAGGTGTTCCAGCAGTACTTCGTCCAGCAGGGCCGGTTCACCGCCGGGGTGGCCACCAGGTACGAACCGTCCATGATCACCGGGGTCACCGAGTACCAGTCTTTGGCAAAGGGTTTCGAGGTCGGCATGCGCTTCCATTCGGCCGGGGTGACCCGGCTGGCGGACGCCAAGCCGGTGCATCTCGGGCACGTCGCCCGGGCCGACGGCGCCTGGCGGCTGTACCTGTT
>DATDBV010000761.1:0-3322 GCA_036524715.1 Nakamurella sp.
GGCACACCGCGGACCTGCTGCTGGGCATGTGGGAGCTGTTGCAGCAGCTCGGCCGGGTGCCGCGACGGCTGATCTGGGACAACGAGTCCGGCATCGGTCGCGGCAAGCGGCATGCGGAAGGTGTCGGCGCGTTCACCGGCACGCTGGCCACCACGCTACAGCGGCTCAAGCCCTACGACCCCGAGTCCAAGGGCATCGTGGAGCGACGCAACGGGTTCTTCGAGACCTCCTTCATGCCCGGCCGCGACTTCACATTGCCAGCCGACTTCGACGCCCAGTTCACGCAGTGGCTCTCACACCACGTGGATCAGTTACGGGGTCCGGCCAGACGCGCTGGCGATCCAAGCCGACCAGCGCGTCCGCACCCAACAGTTGGGACTGCGCCATCCCGACCAGCAACTCGCCCGCCGTGGCGCCACGGTCGCGCTTCTTAATCGACCCGATCCCACGGTCGAACGGGCCCACCACATCGAGTGTCAGCGATCACGGATTTCCCCAGGTCTGACGGGGTTCTGATCACGTAATTCCCCACCCTGGCGCTCAGGTAATTCCCCATGGGGATGACGGGCGCGTCGGGCAGGTGGTGGCCCTCGAGCACAGGAAGGCTCCGTTCACCGACTGGTGAGGGAGTTCCGTGGCGAGGAGGACGTTCGACATGATCGATCTGGTTGAGGTCTACGAGCACTGGTGGGCCGGCCGGTCCCAGGTGTTGATCTCCAGCAGCCTGGGGATCGACCGCAAGACGGTGCGGAAGTACCTGGCGCCGGCCGAGGCCGCGGGGATGGTCCCGGGCAGTGCGCCGATGAGCGCCGAACAGTGGAGATCGCTTGTGGCGCAGTGGTTTCCCTCGGTGGCGGACGCGTCGTTGCGGCAGGTGAGCTGGCCGGCGATCGCGGCGCATCGGGACTACGTCTTGGCTCAGCTGAAGGCTGGGGTGACCCAGGCCACGATCCATCAGCGCCTCGTGGACGAGCACGCTCTGGTGGCCTCGTACTCCTCGTTGCGGCGGTGGGTGGCGGGCAACCTGCCCGAGGAGGCCCGCCGGGCCGGGGTGCGGGTCCTGAAGGCGACCGCGCCCGCGGGGCAGGAGGCGCAGATCGACTACGGGCGGCTGGGGAGGTGGACCGACCCGCGCGGTGGGCGGGCGGTGACGGTCTGGGCGTTCGTCATGGTGCTGGCCTACTCGCGGCACCTGTTCGTGCGTCCGGTGATCCGGATGGACCAGGAGGCCTGGACGCGGGCGCACATGGAGGCGTTCGCGTTCTTCGGGGGTGTCCCGGCACGCCTGGTCCCGGACAACCTCAAGACCGGCGTCGAGCGGCCCGACCTGTACGACCCGAAGATCAACCGCTCCTATGCCGAGCTCGCCGGACACTACGGCGTGCTGGTCGATCCGGCGCGGGCGTTCAAGCCCAAGGACAAGCCGAAGGTCGAACGCGCGATGCCGTATGTGCGGGACTCGTTCTGGCGGGGCCGGGAGTTCACCTCCCTGGACCACATGCAGGACGCCGCGCAGCAGTGGTGCACCCAGGTCGCCGGGCAACGCGCGCACCGCGGCCTGGACGGCGCCGCCCCCGCAGCGATCTTCGCCGCGATGGAGTCGGCGGCGTTGAGTCCGTTGCCGCGCAACAGGTTCACCCTGGCGACGTGGTCGACCGGCAAGGTCGGCCCCGACATCCACGTCAAGGTCGGGCCCGCGTTGTACTCGGTGCCCTGGGCGTTGATCGGTGCCAGCGTCCAGGCCCGCTGCACCGCCACCACCGTGCAGGTCATCCACGACGGGCAGGTCGTCGCCACCCACATCCGGGCCGAACGTGGCCGGCGCACCAACCTCGACCACTACCCGCCGGAGAAGATCGCCTTCCATCAGCGGACCCCGACCTGGTGCCGCAGCACCGCCGCGCAGATCGGCCCCGCGACCACCGAGGTGATCGCCGCCCTGCTCGCCGACAACGCCCTGTTCCGGCTACGCGCCGCCCAGGGCGTCCTGGGACTCCGCGAGCGATACACCCCGACACGCCTGGAGGACGCCTGCGCGGCAGCCACCGCCGCCGGTGACCCGTCCTACCGCACGATCAAGGGCCTGCTCGCCGCCGGCCTGGAGGCCGCCACCACCGACAAGGCGGCCCGCACCGCCCGCGCCGCACGCGCGGCGGCGGTCCCGGCGTTCCTGCGCGGCCAAGGACACCTGTTCGCCGACCCCGACCCCCTCCCGGCGCCCACCCCGGCCCCCACCACCACGACGGCCACCACGGCGACCTCTGACACGGGGGTGGCGTCATGAGCGTGCTGGACCCCGGCCTGCAGCAGGCGCTGCGGGCGCTCAAGCTCGGGGGGATGCTCGAGACCCTCGACGAACGCCTCGCCCAGGCCCGCGCAGGCAAGCTCGGCCACGCCGAGGTCCTGCAGCTGCTGTGCGAGGACGAGCTCGCCCGACGCACCACCGCCGCGATGTCCCGCCGGCTGACCCGTGCCCGGTTCGAGGCCCAAGCCACCCTCGAAGGGTTCGACTTCACCGCCAACCCGCTGCTACCCGCAGCCGCGATCCGCGACCTCGCCGCCCTGCGCTGGCTCGCCCAAGGAGAGTCGGTCATCCTGTTCGGACCCGTCGGCGTCGGCAAGACCCACATCGCACAAGCACTGGGACACAACGCGATCCGCCGCGGGATCGACGTCCGCTTCACCAAGACCAGCCGCGCCCTGGCCGACCTCGCCGGCGGCCACGCCGACCGCACCTGGGAACGACGACTACGCGAGTACACCCGCCCCGGCGTCCTGATCCTCGACGACTTCGCCATCCGCGAACTGACCACCGAACAAGCCGACGACCTCTACGAGCTGATCAGCGAACGCGCCGCAGCCACCCGCCCACTGATCCTGACCAGCAACCGCGCACCCACCGACTGGTACCCGTTGTTCCCCAACCCCGTCGTCGCCGAGTCCCTCCTCGACAGGCTGATCAACACCAGCCACCAACTACTCCTCGACGGACCCAGCTACCGCCCCCGCCGCCGACCCCGGCCCGGCGGCTCGACACCACCCACCCCCACCCGGTAGAACCATCACCACGGGCCACCACCTGGGGAAATACGTGAACACCACCCCTGGGGAATTCCGTGATCAGCGACAGCAGGCGGCTTCCGGCTACTACCAGGCCGTCCGACTTGGCGGGACCGGCAGCAATCGCCTAGGTCACCGACGGTGACGTGATCGGCGGCGGTGTTTCTACCAGCCGCTGCGCAGCATGCCCAGGAGGAACTCGTGCGCGCAGACAATCAAACTTCGCAAAGATGCCCTCGTGCTCGCCTTGCGTAGTGACTCC
>DATDBV010000762.1:0-2500 GCA_036524715.1 Nakamurella sp.
GGGCTTTCCCGAAGTCATCACATACGGCCTGCCGCCGCGGGTCGCCCAGTCCTGCCTGAACCGCATCGGCCAGCAGGTCAGCGCCGGGAAGCCGCCGCGGGTCGGGGCGACAATCGATCGTGTCTTCCAGGGGCTCCGGGGTTACCTGCTCGCCGCATCCGATACCTCCGACTTGGTCGTGGCCGGCCAGGCCTACCCGGAAACGATTGCAGCGCAACTAGTCTGGCCAGACGAGCACGGACGCTTCCCATGGGACTCCGGGTACAATCGTCGGCGTTGCCCGCAGCCGTTGATCGGACCACCGCCGGCGCGCCGGGCAGGCTGACCGTGTGAGCGCCCAGCAGCGAGTGGCGCACGCCGGCTGAAGTCACCGGCGGTGAACCGTAACCGTCGGCGGTGCCGGCTACCGGCAGGGTGTGATCAGCAGCCCTTCCAGGGTTCCGCGCACGTCCTGCTCGAGCAGGCCTTCCCGTCCCGGGTCAATCTGGAGCCGGTAGGCGCCGAAGAGCCGGCAGTCGGCGAACTCGGGAGACCGGGGGCGGCACACCGTTCCCTGGAACTGCCCCTCCATCACCGCATCCCGGCAGCGTTGGCAGTCCTTGAACACCGGTTCCCGGTGGGTGCCCGCGTTGGTGATCCCCGCCAGCCGTCCCATGATCAGTCCGATGCTGGACTGCCAACGGAAGTCGCCGCTGTGCATGCCGCGGCCGTTGCCGTCACCGTCGAACACGTGCACCAGGTCGCGCACCTCGATCGCCCCATCAAGGTCGGGGAGACGGTCGCATTCCTGTATCTTTCCGAGTTTCAACACCAGGCTCTGCACACTGGTCAGCGTCACACATTCGGGCTCGCGACACCGTCCCCGCTCGCTGTCGGGCTCCCCGAGGTGGCCCTCCAAATCCCTGGACAGCGGGGTCAGACACCCCTGCCGACGCAGCATCCCACACGGATCGGTCAGCTCACCGCAGCCGTTGCACATCGAACACCCCCGGTCCGGACCCCCGATGGGTCCTCTGACTGCGCGGAGTGTGCGCCACCGCGGACTGATACACCCCCCGAGAGCGCGTGTCCTCGGGTGTCACGCCAGCAGAGCGATGTCGTACGAGACAGACTCGGGGGCACTCGCCGTCAGGAGACGGCACCGCCGACGACCTCCGGGAGCTCCACCGCAACGCCCGGCACCGGACCCCGGGTCGCGCCGGGGTTGGCTGCGCCGCTCGGCCGGGTGCGTCAGCGCGCCCGGTGAGTCAGGACAGCACGCGATAGGTCAGATGCGTGACGGAGCTCGCCGCCCTCGACTTGTGCTGCTCGAGCTTGAGTCGCGGGACGCCCCGGAACAGTTGTGCGCCGGCGTCCAGTGTGAAAGGCACGACGTGCAGCCGCAACTCGTCGACAAGGCCGGCCGCCAGGTACTGGTTGATCGTGGCCGCACCGCCGAGGATCGAGATGTCCCCGGCGCCGGCCACCGCGCGTGCCCGCGCCAGCGCGGCCTCGATTCCGTCGGTGACGAAGTGGTAGGTGGTGCCGCCCTCCATCGACACAGGCCGGCGCTCATGGTGGGTGAGCACGAAGACCGGGCAATGGAAGACCGGATCGCCACCCCACCAACCGTTCCACGGCCGATCCCACGCGCCACGCACGGAGCCGAACATGTTGCGCCCCATGATGACCGCCTGGTAGGCGGCCAGCTCGTCCACCTCGGCCCGGTTCTCCTCGGGTCAGTCGAACATCCACGAGTGCAGCCTGTCGTCGAGGCCGTCGTCGCCGAAGGGGCGTTCCTCGCTCTGGTTGGGCCCGGCCACGTACCCGTCGAGCGAGATCGTGATGTTGGCGATGACCCTGCTGGTCGACGCGCTCATTGGGCGCTCCGAATGGTG
Organism: Nakamurella sp.; assembly: GCA_036524715.1. Taxonomy (GTDB): domain Bacteria; phylum Actinomycetota; class Actinomycetes; order Mycobacteriales; family Nakamurellaceae; genus Nakamurella. The sequence continues at coordinate 1,878 of DATDBV010000762.1, forward strand.
AAGGTGAGGTGGGTGATCCCGCTCGGGGAGGAGACGGCCTCGATCCGGTAGTCGGATTCCAGGCTCTCCAGCCCGTCCCAGAGTCGTACGCCTCGGCCGAGCAGGATCGGCACCACCGCGACGTGCATGTGGTCGACAAGCCTCGCGGCGAGGAAATCCCGGATCATCGTGGCCCCTCCGCCGAGGCGCACGTCCTTGCCGTCCGCGGCCTTGCGGGCGGACTCGACGGCCTCCCCGGGTGAGGCGTCGATGAAATGGAAGGTTGTGCCGCCCTCCATCTCGATCGGCGGGCGCGTGTGATGGGTGAGGACGAAGACGGGCGTGTGGAACGGCGGGTTCGGACCCCAGGCACCCCTCCAGTCGGGGTCCTCGTGCCATCCGGGGTGACCCCACTTCCCGGCACCCATGATCTCGGCGCCGATTCCCGAATCGTGCCGCCGGACGAAGACGTCGTCGACGCCGCTGCTGCCGCCGGCGGGATCCCACCACCGGGTGGCGAACATCCACCGGTGCAGCCGGTCACCGGCATGACCGAAATGGGCGTCGCGGCTCTGGCCCTCGCCGGTGCCGTAGCCGTCGAGCGAGATGGCGAAGTTGTGGACGCGAACGAGTGACATGGCAGC
>DATDBV010000763.1:0-4107 GCA_036524715.1 Nakamurella sp.
AAGAACTGTACGAGTCGGGCAGGCGGAATCGTGGCACCGGAGGGCTCCTGGATGGCAGGGATGCTCCGGGTCGCGAATGAGGTCAGCGTGCCCCGGAGGGCGAAAGATGGACTGGCTGTGATCTGGGCAGCACAAAGACAGCCACGTCGTCCTCCTCTCCGTTCGGGCCCGGCTACGGTGCCGGTGTCGGCCGCGGTCCAGAATGCGGCGCGTCGACTCGATCGTCAAGTGATTTTCGGCCCGGGAAAAGCGGAGGCGGCCATTCCCGAAATTCGGGAGTGCCCGCCTCGTCGATGTTGGGGTGGGGTCAGCTCGACCTGGGCACCTCTACCAGCAACGCGTCACCCTGGCCGCCACCACCACACAGCGTAGCGACGCCCAGACCTCCGCCGCGCCGCTGCAGCTCCAGAGCGGTGTGCAGTACCAGCCTCGCGCCGGGCTCGGTCCGGGCGGACCGGCCCTGCCGAAGGTGAACCTGCTGCCCCGACGACAACGACCCACCCCCGCCGGACACGGCGTTCACGTCTGCGGCGATCGAGGCACGCAGGCCGTGCTCGTCAATCGCTCGGCGGATCTGACCAGACACGCGACCGCCCCCGTTCACACCGGCACTCTTTCCCGGAACCAGGTGTCACTAAACATCCCTCGTCCTTCCATCCCGCCCTCCGGTCAGCGATTCTCAGGGATCGAGTGCCTCAACCCACCTTGGCAGACAGGTTGACATCGGTGCCCACCGTGGAGGGTCGGTCAAGCACCAAACCTGATGCCCCCGCGCTGCGCCAGACACCCTTCCCAGCTGCGCCACGACACCCTTCCCAGAGATCCGCAGAGTCCCTACACCGTCTATGAGTGGTGGAGCGCCTCGGGATGACGCGGTCCATCCACGACCAGCGCAGTTGCCGACTTCCGCGCGGCCCACATGATGCGGTGCGTTCACTGCCCTGGCCTCGTCATGCACCCGTGTCGAAGGACTCATACCCAGTAGCGCCGCCGCACGACGCGCCGACCGGTTGATCGGGATCCTCAACCAGACCGGCGGGCCCTGCCGAACCGGCCACCCGGGGTTCTGGGACGAGCCCGGGGTTCTGGGATGAGACGGGAGATCCCAGAACCACCGGTCGCCGGAGGCTGCCCGGACGTCACCGGGCAAGCCTGGCGGACGGCCCGGTACCGCCTTCCCCAGGGTGGTGCCGGGCCCCGGCGTACCCGACCACGTGGGGAGGGAGACCATGCTCAACGACACCAGCCGGCGACCCCCGGTCGTCTCCATCCTCCGGATGGGCAGGTACCTGATCGCGTCCATCCACGCGGCGCTCAACGACGAACAACTCACCCGATTCCAACACGACCTCGTCGAGCAGATCGGCCGGGAGCGCAGTCACGGCGTCATCATCGACATCGCCGCGATCGACGTGCTCGACTCCTTCGCCGCGCACACCCTGCGGAACCTGGCCCGCATGGCTGGCCTCCGCGGCGCCAGCACCGTCATTTTCGGGATCCACCCGGAGATCGCGTTCGCCACCGCCCGGCTCGGCATGCACCCGTCCATCGCGCCCACCGCCCTCGACCTGGACGACGGCATCGCCATCCTCGACGAATTCACCGTCTGATCAACGCGCGCAGTCACACCCGGTCGCCGGCGCCGACCCGGGCGTTGCCCATCAAGTCCTGCGCCGCTGCCAGCCCCGGACCGCAGACCGGGTCATGCCCGACCCCGCAGGATGGTCGTCAGAATGCGGCGACCGGCTCCGCCAGAAACGTTCCGTCACCAGGATCGGTGATGAACCACACCCGCACATCACGGTCGTCGGGCCCGGGATCCTTCTGGTGAAAACGCACCCCACCGCCGGTCGTGTTCCCATCCCCGACCAGCCGGTGACTCATGCCGCCCCTGACCAGGGTCAGCCGGGTATCACCGGCGAAGTCGCCCAGCGCGTGCGGGCGATGCCCGTCGACCTCGGTGACGCGGTAACTGCACCCGGACTCGACCGGTTCATCGGCACTGAAAGTCATTCGTGTTCCTCTCCACTCGTTGAAACACCCTGCTGCGAAACACTCCCCGTCCAATCCGGGATCGGGCCGCCGCTCGTGCCTTGTGCGGACAGGTGTAATCGGGCAGCTCCCCCGTCGTGGTGTGCTGTTCGGCCAGTACCACCACCTTCGCATTGTGCTGCTGGGAGCAGCGGCGAAGGACCGCGAACGCAGACTCCGCGGTCCAGCCGTAGCGTTGCGTCAGCGAGCCTGTGCTTGCCCAATCAAACTCCGGGAGGCAACGGCCCGCCACAGATTCCGTTCGGTGCAGACCTGGGCCAGCACCAGTGCCGCACCCCGGGCACGAAGAGTCCACAACCTGGTATGAGTCCTGGACGCCAGACACATGACGAGAAGCGCGAGGCGCATAAGCCCGGGCGGCGAAATTCTCTTTGTCGTGCTGAACCGGGCTCGGTCCGCTGGATCACTGTAGGCTCCGTCATTCTTGACTCCCCGTTCTCGAGGACACATGCTGCGCCCGGGACGCCGGGCGAACGACTACCGGTACGAGGTGCTGGCCGGCGGCTGCCTGACGCGGCCCCGCCGGCGGCGGGATAGCATGCGGAAGTCTCCCGCCGGGTTGGTTGGTGCCGGAGAGAGGAGCACCCTTGGTGCCGGACTCCGCAGTCGCCGGCGGTACCGCGGCGGGTGTGCATGCCGGCCAGGACGTGATCCTCGAGTTGATCCCGGTGGTTCGCCGGGTGGTCGCCGCCCGAGTCCGGGACCATCAGCTGGTCGATGACCTGGTTCAGGAGACCCTGGCTCGGGTGATGGCGGCGCGGGACCGGATCGAACGGGGCACGCTGGCTCCCTATGCGGTGGCCGTCGCCCGGAACCTGGTCGTCGCGGTGGGGCAGGGCCAGGACCGGGCCAGGCGCACCGCGCACCTGCTGATGGCAGAAACAGCGGACCCGCCTCCCGACGCCGAGGTGCTGCAGCACGAAGAGACCACCGTCGTGGGCGCCGCCCTGGCCCGATTGTCCCCCCGGGAGCGGGAGGTGTTGCTGGCCCACGAGGTCGAGGGTGCCGGCACCGCAGAACTGGCCGCCCGCCGCGGGTCCACCCCCGGCGCCATCGCCGCGCAACTGAACCGCACCCGGGCCAAGCTGCGGGTGGAATACCTCCTGGCCGACACCGGGATGACACCGCCCACCGACCGGTGCCGGCCGGTGATGTTCGCGTTGTCCGCAGGTGACCGGCGCCGGCAACGAGACCTCGACACCGCCGGTCACCTGCTGGAATGCGACTGCTGCCTGCAGTTGAGCACCGCACTGTTCGACCGTCGGCCGCCCCAGCAGAACGACGACGAGGCCAGGGTAATGGTCACCATGGACGCGGACGTGGTCACCGCCCGACAGCAGGGCCGCGACCTCGCGACCCGGGCCGGATTCACCACCACCGATCTCACCCTGATCGCCACCGCGATCTCGGAGATCGCCCGCAACATCGTCAAATTCGCCCGGCGCGGGGAGATCGTCATCCAGATCGTGGACGACGCCGGACGCCGCGGGATTACCAACGTCGCCCGGGACGCCGGCCCCGGGATCAGTGATCTCACCGGTGCGATGCGGGACGGCGTGAGCACCTACCGGGGCCTGGGCCTCGGACTGCCCGGCGCCCGCCGGTTGATGGACGAGTTCGACATCGTCTCCGAAGTCGGCAAAGGAACCACCGTGACGATGGCGAAATGGCGATGACCCACTACCACAAGATCCATCAGGAACAGGCGAGAGGCAGGACAATGACCACGTCCGACACGGTGACGGTCCGCGAGAGCGGCGAGGACATGCTGCTCCCGGAACTGGTCGCGCACCTGCGGGAGAACCGTTCGGACCTGCGCCAGGAATGGGCCGGCCGGATCACCGACGCGCACCTGTTGTCCGCGATGACCAACCAGGAGATCTTCTCCGAGGCTACCTCCGTCTACGACAACTACGTCGAAGTCCTGGAAACGGGCAGCGTCGAAGCCCTCCAGCACTACGCCCGTGACCTGTCCGAACGGATCATCCGCGGGGCGTGGAAACCCACGAGGTCGTCGGGATCGTCCTGCTCCTGCGGGACGTGCTGGCCAGATCT
>DATDBV010000764.1:0-3048 GCA_036524715.1 Nakamurella sp.
GCTCCGTGATGAAGATGGTGATCGAACGGCTGTACGGGTGCTCGCATCTGCTCAACGACGCCGGCCAGTACGCCTACTACGGCCGGGTCGGCGGCTGCCTGATCACCGGCAACGAGGACGGGGTCAAGCACTGCGCGATGAATGTCCTGTACAGCCTGCAACATCTGGGATACGTCATCCCGCCGCAGGCCGACGCAGGCTGGATCGGCGAGGCCGGCCCCGGTCCCTCGTATCTGGATCCCGGGTCCGGCGGCCCGGAGAACGACTTCACCAACAGGAACACCACGTTCATGACCTGGAACCTGATGCACCTGGCGCGGATACTCAAGGACGCCGGCGGCATTCCCGCCCACGGCAACCAGCGCTCCGCGTGGGACGCCGGCTGTCGGTTCGACTTCGAGAACCCCGAGTACCGCTGACGTCGGCGCGCGCTTGGAGAACATCGGATCGCTCCAGGACCGAAAGCTCCCCGGCCGGGCAGACCCTCCGGTTCACCCGCGGAGGCAGGGTACTTCATTCCCGCCGCAAGACATAGAACACCTCCTCGAACTTGAACAGCCGCGCGATCGGGCCGGGGTCGGCGTCCGCGTCGACGGCGGCGGTCACCTCCCAGCCGGGGAAGGCAGCCTGGACATCTTCCTGCGTACATCCGTGCGGCAGTGGCCCGCGCCTGCGCGGAGAGAAGCAGTCGAGGATCACCGTTGCGGTCGGCGTCGTGATCGCGGCGACCTCGTGACCCATCGCCGGTCGCTGCGCCGGGGCCAACCCGTGGAACGTCCCGGTGTCGACCACGAGGTCGTATCCGGAGCCGACACCGGATTGTCGCAACCGGGTGACGTCACCGTTGACGAGCCGCATCTCGACGCCGGCTTCGCGAATCCGCGCCTCGGCCCGCCGCAATGCCTTGACGATGTTGTCCACGCCGGTCACCGTCCAGCCGCGCGCCGCCAGCCGGACCCCCCACGTCGCGCTGCCGCAGCCGAGGTCGAGGGCATTCCCGAACGGTGGCGTACGGCCGTCCTCCGCGCGCTCGATCAGGCCGAGCAGGACCTCGGCGAACGGCCCATGGTTCGCGAGGTCCTCCCAGGGATGGAAGCCCATCCCGTACGACACCTTGTAGAAGACGCTCATGGCCGTCACACCCCCGACGGCAGCAGCTTCGGCGTTCGGCCGCGGTCGACGTTGGCCATGATGACGCCGACGGCCTCGCCCAGTTCTTCGGTCGGGCTGAACTCCACGATGCGCGCTCCCCGACGCTGGACCGGGATGTGGCCGGACGGCACGTAGTAGGCCTCGCCTGCCGTGTAGTTCTCGGTCCGTCCCCCGATGCGGAACGCGACGCTTCCCTCGAGCACGTATCCGAGCCGGATGAACTGGCACCTACCATCGGGCAGACCGTCCAGGAGCGGACCGAGGTCCTGGTCGGTCGAGTGGGTCTCGAAGCAGACGGTGTATCCGCCGTCGAAGTTCGTCATCTTGACGTCGATGCCGAACAGCGAAACCGACTCGGCCGCGGTGTCACGTGAGGCGTGGGGCATGGTGTCCTCCTGTGCGTCGGGGTCTGGCTGACCTCGACGCTACGAACGCCGCAGCTGGTCGGCATCGGCGAAGTCACCCACGACCTTTCGAGCGGCGCATGGGTACCGGGCGCTCAGATGAGCCGGGACCGATAGGCCTCGGCCGTGGCGGCCGCCCGCGAGGAGACACCCAGCTTGGCGAAGATGTTGCTGACGTGGCGGTCGACGGTGCGTTCGCTGAGCCTCAACGCGATGCCGATGGACCGGTTCGTCTCCCCTTGGGCCACCAGCGCAAGCACCTGGACCTCGCGCGCCGTCAGGCCGGACGTGGCGGGTGCGGGCAGCCGGGCGAGATCCGGGCCGGCCCCGAGCCGGGCGAACGTCGTTCGTGCGGCCTCGATCTCGAACTCGGCGCCCTCGGCGTCGCCGAGCGCGGCACGCGCCGTGCCGATCAGCAGCGCGGTGCAGGCCACCTCGTAGGGAGCGTCCAGATCCCGGAAGCCGTCACTGGCCCTGCGCAGGTCGGCCAGCGCGCCACGCGCCTGCTCCCGGGCCAGCCGGATCCAGCCGCCAGCGCGTCGGGCCACCGCGTCGAGCATGGGTGACCGGAGCGACGCCGCGATCTCGGCCAGGTCCGACGCCGCGGACTCGGCTTCGTCCGTTCGGTCCGAAGCGAGCATGATCTCGACGTAGGCCGCGAGCAGCGGGGCCCGGCGAACCGGATCACCGGCCTCGGCGACCGCCCGGTCGATCGCTCGGACAGCCTCGTCCGTCCGCCCTTGCCGCAGGCGCAACAGCGCGAGCCCCGGTTGCGGGTCGCGCCCTGCGGCACTGGCCTGTCGATAGCACTCCTGCGCCGTGCCGAACTTGCCCAACAGCCGGTGCAGCTCTCCCTGCTGGTAGGCCGCGGCCCCGTAAGCGAGCTGCCGGAACGGCCGGTCGAGCCGTCCCTTCGCCAGGCCCGCCTGTGCCATGGCCTCCACCCAGGCGCCCTTCAACTGGAGAAACTCCGAACGATGGACCTGGCAGACGCCGGCGAACGGCACGAGATCGGGCTGCTGGTCGCACCATCGGGTCAGACCCTCGGTCCAGGCCCGCCCCCGACGGACGTCGAACAGATCGTGGCACGCGTCGATGGCGGTGCAGTAGCCGTCACCGACCGCGATCGGTGACATCTGCTCCGACCCGACCGCGAGCATCGCGTCGTCGAGCAACCTGGTGCCGGCGGTGATGTCGCCCCGGAAGATGCGGACACGACCGAGCGCGAGCCTGGCCAGCGCGGCCAGTTCGTCGTCGCCCCGGCGGGTCGCGGCCGCAGCCGAACGCTCCAGGTCGGCGGCCGACGTGACGAGTTCGCCCTCGAAGACGGCGCGCAGCCCGGTGAGGTAGTCCAGGCGTGCCACCGTGAGCACGTCGTCGGGTACGGCGGCCACCAACCGTTCGAGCCGCGCGATCCACGCGTTGGACTCGGCCCGCTCGGCGGCGTTGACCAACCGGAACGCCAACCAGAAGGCGCACCGGGCGGCGCCCC
>DATDBV010000765.1:0-6750 GCA_036524715.1 Nakamurella sp.
CGCCTTCTCGCTGGACGCGGCGACGGTGACGGTGGTGCAGCCGTCGCGGGGCGGCTGGGCGGTCGCCGTCGTGTCCCCGGATCCGGTTGTCGAGGTGTCCTCGCGGGTGGTGAACCAGCGGATGCCGACGATCAGCAGCACGCCGGCGATCACCGCGGCAATGATCGGCACCACGTTGCTGCGCTTGCGCGGCGCGTTCGTCGGTTGATCGGTCACCGCTCACCCTCCCCTGGCCGGGTGTGGCCGGCCCCGTGCGCCTCGGCCGGTCACCCATTGTGCCTGGCCGGGTGGGTCGATCGGGCGACTCGGGGCAAATCCGGCGGCGGGGTGGGCGCTGGCTCCCCCGTTTCGGACGGTGGCGTCAGCGACGGCCCTCGTCCCGGTCGACCTTGCGCCGGGCCAATTTGGCGACGATCTTGTCGATCCAACCCATGACGGTCTTCACGGCGTTCTCCTCCGGTCGTTCGTGCAGGTGTCGGTTGTTGGTGCGGGGTGTTCCTTGCTCCAGAGTGCCATCCGTGTCGCTGCGACCACGGTCGGATCGGGCCGGTTCAGGCCACCCCCACCGGCCGGAACTGAATGCTGACCCGCGGACCGACCGGCCGGGCAGTCTTGGGCACCGCGTGCTCCCAGGTGCGCTGGCAGCTACCGCCCATCACCACCAGGTCGCCGTGGCCGAGCTGAAACCTCGGTCCATTGCCCCCGCAGCGGGGCCGCAGGGTCAGGGTGCGCGCCGAGCCGACCGACAGGATCGCGACCATCGTGTCGGTGTGCGCGCCTCGGCCGATCCGGTCGCCGTGCCAGGCGACGCTGTCGGCGCCGTCCCGGTACAGACACAGGCCGGCGGTGACGAATCGATCGTCCGCCGGCGGCCGGTAGTGCTCGTTCAGCGCCGCCCGGGCAGCATCCAGGACCGGATGCGGGAAGGGACTCGCGCCGGTGTACCAGCACAGCAGCCGGGGAACGGCGACCGTCCGGTCGTACATCTGCCGCTCCTCGGCCCGCCAGGGCACGTCGGCCAGGAGGGCGTCCAGCACCTGCTCGGAGCCGGTCAGCCACCCGGGCAGATGGTCGACCCAGGCGCTGTCGCTCAGCCCGGTCCGGGAGATGGCGGCCAATGGACCGAGTTCGGGTCCATCGACGGCATCGAACATGGACGGCTGGTGCAGCACGGACACGACGCCAGCATACGCCCCTCTTCGAACATATGTGCTCCGATCGGCATTGCCCCGACGAACGACTCCGGTAGCGCACCGGCTTGACTGATGGGCATGACCCTCGATCCGCAACTGCGTGCCGAGACGCTGGCCATCACCGCGGGTCGGCCCCCGGCCGTCCCGGGCCATCCGCTGAGCACACCGATCGTGCTGGCGTCCAACTTCCATGCCGACGGCCCGGTCGACTACTCGCGCAATGGCGGCACCGATACCTGGCGCGCCCTGGAGGACGCGGTCGGCGCACTCGAGGGAGGCACGGCGGTCGCCTTCGGGTCCGGCATGGCGGCCGCCGCGGCGATCCTGGAGTCGATGCCCACCGGTGCCTCCGTGGTGGTTCCGGCGGACTGCTACGCCGGCGTGCGGGCGTTGCTGGCGGACGGCGCCGCGCACGGCCGGTGGAAGGTCACGGCGGTCGACATCACCGACACCCCGGCGACCGAGCAGGCGGCCTGGGCCGCGGACCTGCTCTGGTTGGAGTCGCCGACCAATCCGCTCATCGATGTGGCCGACCTCCCTCGGCTGTGCGCGTTCGGCCGGGACCGCAGCGCCCGGGTCGTCGTGGACAACACCTTTGCCACTCCCCTGCTGCAGCAACCTTTGGCGTTCGGCGCGGATCATGTGCTGCACAGCGCGACCAAGTTCATCGGCGGGCATTCCGACCTCCTGATGGGACTTGTGGTGGCGCGGGACGCGGAGTCGGCCGAGTCGATCCGGCGCCGACGAATGCTCGCCGGCGGCACACCGGGGGCGCTGGAGGCCTATCTCGCGCTGCGTGGGCTGCGCACCATGCCGGTGCGCCTGGACCGGGCGCAGGCGTCGGCCGGGGACCTGGCCGCGCGGTTGGCCGAGCATCCGGCGGTGTCCCGGGTTCGTTATCCGGGTCTGGCCTCGGATCCGGGGCACGCGCGGGCGGCCGCCCAGATGACCGGCTTCGGCGCGATGCTGGCCTTCGAGGTGGCCGGCGGGGCGGCGGCGGGCGACGCGGTGTGCGCCGGGGTGCGAGTGGCGGTGTCCGCGACGTCCCTGGGCGGGGTCGAGTCGACCGTCGAACGACGCGCGAAACTGCCCGGGCAGGAACACATCCCGCCCGGGCTGATTCGGATGAGTGTCGGACTCGAACACATCGAGGATCTGTGGGCCGACCTGGACCAGGCGCTGCGCGCCGCCGGTTCGGCCCGCTGACCTCACCGCTTGGCGCCTGCCCGCGCCCCGACGACGATCAGCGCGGTGCCGCCCGCCAGCACCAGACCGCCGATGACGATCAGCAGGGTCCACAGGCCGGTCGACGTGGGCAGGGAGGCGCCGATGGAGACGGTGCTCAGCACGTCGGCGGTGCCGTCGGCGTTCATCACCACGATCTCGTAGTCGCCCTCGTCGATCTTCCAAGTCAGCTGCGCCTCGGCGGTCGGCTCGCTACCGGACAGCGCGGACGCCAACCAGAAGGTCTGCTCCACCGGCGCACCGGCCACCGCGGAACCCGCGTCGCGGACGGTGTTCAGCAGGAACGGGGCGAGATCCAGCTCGGCCACCCGGTCGGTCGCGACCCCGTCCAGATACCGCTCGACGTCCGCGGCCCGCCCGACACCCACGAACACGCCGCTGTCCCCGAGGTTCTTTGCGCTCAGCTCCAGCGTCGGCGATCCGGTCAACGGTTCGAACCCTCGGATGTTGTCGATGTGGCCGAGGTCGGCGACCAGCGCCGAGGTCGGGGTCGAGACGAAGTGATCACCGGAAGAGATCGCGTTGCCGCCGCCGAAGATCGCCAGCAGCACAGCTCCCGAGATCGCGGTGAGAAAACCGCTGATCGCGACGACGGCGCCGATGACGATGATCACGACGCTGCCACCGGTGCGGGGCCGCCGGGCGGGCGGTGGAGCCGGGAACGGCTGCGGCGCGGGATCGTTGATGGTGGTGTCGATGGTCGACATGGCCACTCCTTGTCGCTGGGCTTCTCGGGCGGGGTGCCCGACGAACAGCGACAACGCTACGAATCAACATCAGTGCAGGTCAGGGCGCCAGCCGCCGGCTCGGCCGGGGTGCCGCGCAGTCCCGCCCGCGGCCGGGCCCGCGGTTTCGTGGGCTCGGCCCCGGTCGGCGGGGCCTGGCCGCTGGCCGATGGGGGGACCACCCCAGCATCGCGTGCGGCCAGCCCCCTCCTCGGTGGGTCAGCCGGCGGGTTGGGCGTCCGCGACCGCCGCCGGGCACCGGGTCGGGCCGGGCACCGGGTCGGGCCGGGCACCAGATCGCGTCGGGCACCAGATCGGGTCGGGCACCGGGTCGGGCCGGAGCGCGGGTTGGCCGGAGACCGGAGCGGGTCCGCTGATCAGTCGAACCTCCCGATGCCCGAAATGCGCCAAACGCCTACTTTGGACGGGCGCGCCCTGACGTTGCGTTGATCGAAAACCCATTTCCGGCGCCGTTTTGTCCGGTTTGGTGGGTCTTGGATCAGCGCAACTCACGGAGACGGGCCAGGGAGACACCGGCACCCACACGACCTGGTTCAAGCTGAGGGGACGGCCCCTCCCGGGGCCGGGCCGCCGTTCAACTCGGCGAAGCACGCCCGATATGCCCGATCAGGCGCCGAGTTGATCAGCCTGCCTCACCTACGCACCCCGCTTCGATGATCAAATCCGCACCGCGCCAACCGATTTGCCCGATTCAGCGCGGATTTGATCAGCGATCAACCGCCGACCGGGGTGGGTCCGAGTGCGGGCAAGCCCGAAGGACCCGTGTTGACGCTCGATCCACGCGCGGAGCTTGTCGTCGATCTCGGCGAACACCTGGGCCATGCATCGATCGTGCCATCGGCAGGAGTGCGGCAAGGCCTGTGCCGGTGCGGACCATGGAGGTCCGGCACAACGCTCCGCGGGGGTGAACACGACTCCAGCCGGACCCGGAGCGGCGTTCACCGCGCTGAAGCTGCGCCCCGCTGGAACTGCGTGTGCCGGCGCGGTGGCGGCAATCCGACAGATGCCGTGGCCCGGGATGCTTCCGCACACCCCGGGTCACCAGCTGGCGGAACCGCAGGAGCGGAGACCCGCCGTCAGGGCGGCTGATCCGAGCTGGCCGGCGGCAGAGCCGCGGCGCAGTCACCATGACCGCCGACCGTACCGGCGGATCCGTTCGGTGGTCGCTGCCACCGAAAGGGTCCGCCGGTTGTCGAGCTTCAGCCGAGTCAGCTGCAGCCGGAGGTCGAGCCGCAGCCCTCGCACAGGTAGCAGGCGCCGGACGGCCGCATCTTCGTCCCGCAGGTGAAGCACAGCGGCGCGTCGGCGGACTTGCCGATCACCAGTTCCAGCAGCTCGGTGGACGAACCGGCCTTGCCCGTGTCCCGGGCACCGGCCGGAACCGGGGCCGCCGAACCGCTTTCCACCGCGGGCCGGATCACCGGGGTGGCGTCGACCGTGGTGCGCAGGTTCTCCACCAGCCCGTCGTCGGCGCCGTTGTCGGGCCCGCCCGGACCGGCACTGTCGGAGCCGTATTTCGACGCGACCTGCGCCCGCCGCTCCTCCGCGGAGAAGATGCCCAGTTCGGCCCGGGCCTCCACCGGCAGGTAGTCCAGAGCGATCCGACGGAACAGGTAGTCCATCACCGAGGTGGCGATCCGGACGTCCGGGTCGTCGGTCATGCCGGCCGGCTCGAATCGCAGGTTGGTGAACTTGGCGACGTAGGACTCCAGCGGGATCCCGTACTGCAGGCCAACCGACACCGCGATGGAGAACGCGTCCATCACACCGGCCAGCGTCGAACCCTGCTTGCCCAGCTTGATGAACACCTCGCCGAGCCCGTCGTCCGGGTAGGACCCGGTTGTCAGGTAGCCCTCGGCCCCGCCCACGGTGAACGACACCGTCTGCGACGGGCGCTTCTTCGGCAACCGCCGGCGGACCGGACCGGTCACCACCGGGGTGGCGGGCGACGCGGGGGCCGGCGTGTCGACCGCCGACGCATCCGCGGACTTCTCGCCGTGGTTCTTGTTGGAGGCCGACAGCGGCTGGCCGACCTTGCAGTTGTCCCGGTAGATTGCCAGCGCCTTGAGGCCCAACTTCCAGCCCTGCTGGTAGATCTCGGCGACGTCCTGCACGGTCGCATGCTCGGGCATGTTCACCGTCTTGGAGATCGCGCCGGAAATGAATGGCTGCACCGCGGCCATCATCCGCACGTGGCCCATCGGCGCGATCGAACGCTCCCCCATCGCGCAGTCGAACACGCTGTAGTGCTCGCGTCGCAGCCCCGGCGCGTCCACCACGTGCCCGTGGTCGGCGATGTACTCGACGACCGCCTCGATCGACTCCGGTTGGTAGCCCAGCGCCTTCAACGCCCGAGGCACGGTCTGGTTGACGATCTGCATGGAGCCGCCGCCGACCAGCTTCTTGAACTTCACCAGCGCGAGATCCGGCTCGACGCCGGTGGTGTCGCAGTCCATCATCAGGCCGATGGTGTTATGGCTGACGAATCCGGCGGCCACATAGGTGACGTTCGACGGCACGGACAGGTCATACGTCGGCTGCACCCCGCCGTCAACGTTCGCCGCCACGGACTCGAACACGTACCCCAGGGCATGGGCCAACCGAGGGTCCGCGACGACCTGCTGCAACTGAAGCGCCAGATCCCGGCTGACGCCCCGACCACGGGCGACCGCCTGCAGGATCAACGACCGCAGTTCGTGGCCGACGGGCGCCAGCTCCCGCCATACCTCGTCCGGCAGCTGGATCCGGTCGCGGATGCCGGACTGCGTCGCAGCGGCGGCGTCGACCAAAGCTTGCTTGCGCCCGCCGAGGAAACCGACCCGGGCGGCGAATCCCCGGGCGTGGCTCAGGTTCCGGATCCGCACCTGGAACTGCGGACCGCCCCACCCACTGACGGTCTGCCGCGTGGTAGTCGGGACACCGAGCAGCAGCAGCAGAGCCCGGATGTCGTCGGCGAAGGTTTCGGACGCGGTCGACACATTCGGCACGCCGCCGAGGACGGTTCCGTCCGCCTCGAACAGGCCGCGCAGGAACGCCGCATAGATCGCCGGGTCGTTGGTCTCGCGGACGGCCGTCGGCACGCGCGGCGTCCAGCCCTTGCCGCTGTGGTCGACCCCGGGCAGGTCCTCGGCAAAACCGGCGGCCTTCCACCACCGGGCAAGCCGAACCGACTGCAGGGTGACCTCCTGGTAGCCCTCCCGCGGCCGAACAACCGGGTCCAGCGCGAAGAGGCCCTTGCTCAGGACCCGGAGCCGCTCGACCACATCGGCGTCGGCATCCGCGACACACAACCGGATTCCCTTGGCGTGCAGGCTGCCGTCGCCCATGAAGTAACCCACGAGTTCGGCCAGCTCGGCATCGACCGTGTTCGGCACCTGGGTGTGCCGATCACCGGCGTAGTACGCCTGGTCTAGCACCGGAAGCGGAACCTCCCGGGAATCCCCCACGGTCTGCCCGAGCTGCAGCGGAACCAGATCACCGGGCTCGATGTCAGCCAGCCGCTTCCAGACCCATTTGCCGGTTCGCGGTTCCACGACCTTGACCCGGTGGGCCAGCGTGCCCTGCAG
>DATDBV010000766.1:0-6805 GCA_036524715.1 Nakamurella sp.
GCCACACCGGACACCGCGGTCGCCGACCTGATCGGCGACGTCGACCCGGTGAAGGTCGCCGAGGGTCGCTCGCTGGGCGACCCGGAGACCATCCACTTCGGCCTGGTGCCCCGCGCCCACCGCGGCATCGTGGCCATCAACGAACTGCCCGACCTGGCCGAACGGATCCAGGTCTCGCTGCTGAACGTGATGGAGGAACGCGACATCCAGGTCCGCGGTTACACCCTTCGGCTGCCGCTGGACGTGCTGCTGGTCGCCTCGGCCAACCCGGAGGACTACACGAACCGGGGCCGGATCATCACGCCGCTCAAGGACCGCTTCGGCGCCGAGATCCGCACCCACTATCCGCTCGAACTGGCCGACGAGGTGGCCGTCATCCGGCAGGAGGCCGACCTGGTCGCCGCGGTGCCCGACCATCTGCTGGAGATCCTGGCCCGGTTCACCCGGCTGCTGCGGGAGTCCTCGGCCATCGACCAGGGATCCGGGGTCTCGGCCCGCTTCTCGGTGGCCGCCGCCGAGACCGTCGCCGGCGCCGCGCTGCGCCGCGCCGCACTGGTTCGCGAAAGCACCTGCACCGCCAGGCCGGTCGACCTGCTGTCGGTCCCGTCGGTGCTCCGCGGCAAGCTCGAGTTCGCCGCCGGCGAGGAGGGCCGGGAGGACGAGATCCTCGAGCACCTGCTGCGCCGCGCCACCGCCGACACCGCGCGCCGCGCGTTGCGCGGTCTGGACCTGACCCCGCTGGCCGATGCGGTGGCGCAATCCCCCGTCCGCACCGGGGATCTCGTGCCCGCGGCCGTGATCGTCGCTTCGCTGCCCCCGGCGGACTGTGTCACCGAGGTCGCCAGGCGTCTCGGCGCCGCCGGCACAGAGGACCCCGGGCCAATGGCCTCGGCCGCCGAACTCGCCCTTGAGCTCCTTTTCCTCACCCGGAAGCTGGCCAAGAGCGCCGATGACGACACCGTCCAGTACGGCTGACGAATGAAGCGTCGCTACTCGTACCGCGCCTACGATGGGGGACCCGACCCGCTGGCGCCGCCGTTCGACCTGCGGGAGGCGATCGACCGGATCGGCGCCGATGTGCTGGACGGCAGCTCACCCCGGCAGGCACTGCGAGAACTGATGCGGCGCGGGCTCGGCGATCGCCGGGGGCTGGACGAGCTGACCCGGCAACTGTGGCAGCGACGGCGAGACTTACAGCGCAACAACCGACTCGACGGAACCGTCCAGCAGGTAAGGGAACTGCTCGACCGGGCCCTGACTGCGGAACGGAATACACTGCAAGGGAATGACTCCGGCCTGGACGCTGACGACGCCCGCTTCCGCGAACTGCAGCTGGACGCGTTGCCCACCGACGCCGGCGGCGCCGTCCGGGAACTGGAGAGCTACGACTGGCAATCCGCCGACGGGCGAGCCGCGTACGAGCAGATCAAGGACCTGCTCGGCCGGGAGATGCTCGACCAACGATTCGCCGGCATGAAGCAGGCCCTCCAGGGAGCGACACCGCAGGACGTGCAAGCGATCCGGGACATGCTCGACGACCTGAACAAGCTGCTCGACAGCCACGCCAGACTGGAGGACACCACCGAGCAGTTCCAGGAATTCATGGACCGGCACGGGCATTTCTTCCCGGAGAACCCGCGCACCACCGACGAGCTGATCGACGTTCTCGCCGCCCGATCGGCCGCGGCCCAACGCATGATGAACTCACTGTCGGCCGACCAGCGGGCGGAACTGGCCGCACTGACCGAGCAGGCATTCGGCGATCCCCGGCTGGCGCAGTCGCTTGCCCAACTGGACTCGATGCTGCAGCAACTCCGTCCCGGGCAGGACTGGGACGGCTCCGGCCGGTTCCGCGGCGACAACCCGATGGGCATGGGCGAGGCCACCCGCGCCCTGGCGGAACTGGGCCGGCTGGAATCGCTGGGCGAGCAACTTGCCCAGGGATATCCCGGCGCGAGCCTGGACGACATCGACCTGGACCTGCTCGAGGAAGTACTCGGCCCGCAGGCTCGGGTGGACGCCCGCGCGCTCGCCGAGCTGGAACGAGAACTGCGTGCGCAGGGCGTCGTCGAACGGGCCGCCGACGGCTCACTCCGGTTGTCCCCCAAGGCGTTGCGCCGGCTCGGTCAGACCGCGTTGCGGGACGTCGCCGACCGCCTCGGCGGGCGCGGCGGCGAACGGGAGACCCGCCGGTCCGGCGCGGCCGGAGACGCGTCCGGCGCCACCCGGCCATGGGAGTTCGGCGACACCGAACCCTGGTCCGTTCCCCGGACCGTGCTCAACGCACAAGTGCGGCGCGCGGCCGGTGACCCGCGAGTCCTGGACGTCACCGACGTCGAGGTGATCGAGACCGAGCGCCGGGTCCGCGCCGCGGTCGCCCTCTGCGTTGACACCTCCTGGTCGATGGTGCAGGAGGGGCGATGGGTCCCGATGAAACGCACTGCGCTGGCCCTGCATCAGCTCATCTCCACCCGGTTCCGCGGTGACGACCTGGCCCTGATCACTTTCGGCCGGCACGCGTCGACCGTCGGGTTGGGCGAACTCGTCGGGTTGGAGGGCGCCTACGTGCAGGGCACCAACCTGCACCACGCGCTCATCCTGGCCGGGCGGCATCTGCGGCGCCATCCGGACGCCACCCCGGTGGTGCTGGTGGTCACCGACGGCGAACCGACCGCCCATCTGGAACCCGACGGCACACCTGCATTCTCGTACCCGCCGGCGCCGCAGACGGTGCACGCGACGGTCAGCGAACTGGACCGGCTCACCGGACTCGGCGCGGCGGTGACGTTCTTCATCCTCGGTGACGACCCCCGGCTGGCCCTGTTCACGGACCGGCTGGCCCGGCGGTGCGCAGGCCGGGTGGTGGCGCCGGATCTGGACGGCCTGGGCGCATCGGTCGTCGCCGACTACCTGCGACATCGGCTTTGAGGTCGACGGTCTCGATCTGCGATCGCGATTCGCCACGGCGCCGTTGACGTCCGAGGAGGATCAATCGTTCCTCCTCGGACAGGCCACCCCACACGCCATACGGTTCCTGAACGCTGAGCGCGTGCCGGCGACAGGTGTCGATGACCGGGCATTGCCGGCACACCACCTTGGCCCCGGCGACCCGCCGATCTCGGTCCGCGCCCCGCTCCCCCCAGGGATGGAAGAACGCCGCGGTGTCCATCCCGCGGCAGGCAGCATCGACCTGCCACTCCCAGACCTCCTGGATCGGATTCGGCAGTCGGTCGAGGTTCGACATCCGGTCATCCCTTCGACAGCCTCGGACACCACTCAAACGCGGTTCCTACGTCGGCGCCGGTCGTAGTCATCGGATCAGCTCCTTGCAATCGGTTCGTGGATGACGATCGGGTCAGGCGCCGGCGACGTCCGGGTCGTCCGCGACGGCGGCCCGGCCTGCCTCCAGGCGGGCGACCGGGACCCGGAACGGCGAGCAGGACACGTAGTCCAGGCCGACCTGATGAAAGAAGTGCACGGATTCGGGGTCGCCACCGTGTTCGCCGCACACGCCGAGCTTGAGGCCGGGCTTGGCGGCGCGACCCTCCTCCGCGCCGATCCGGACGAGGCGTCCGACGCCGTCGGCGTCCAGCGTGTCGAACGGGGACACGGTGAACACTCCCTTGTCCAGGTAGGCGGCGAACACCGCGGCCTCGACGTCGTCGCGGGAGAAACCCCAGGTGGTCTGGGTCAGGTCGTTGGTTCCGAAGGAGAAGAAGTCGGCGGCCTCGGCGATCCGGTGCGCGGTCAACGCCGCGCGGGGCAGTTCGATCATGGTGCCGATCGGTATCGCCAGGTCGACCCCGGCCGCCACGGTGAGCTCCCGGATGAGCGCCTCGGCCTCGTCGCGGACCAGGTGCAACTCCATGACCGACCCGACCAGCGGCACCATGATCTCCACCCGTGGGTCCTGGCCGGCCCGCATGAGTTCGATGGCGGCCTCGGTGATCGCCCGGACCTGTAGGGCGAACAGGCCGGGCGTGAGCAGGCCGAGGCGCACCCCGCGCAGCCCGAGCATCGGGTTGGACTCGTGCAGCCGTTCCACCGCGGCCAGCAGCCGCTCGTCCTCGGGATTCGCGGTACCGGCGGCCTGGGCCAGGGCGACCTTGACCATGAGTTCGGCCCGGTCGGGCAGGAACTCGTGCAGGGGCGGGTCGAGCAGCCGAATGGTCACCGGCAGCCCGTCCATCGCGCCGAGCAGGTCGATGAAGTCCTGGCGTTGCAGAGGCAGCAGCGCATGCAACGCCTCGACCCGTTCGTCGGGGGTGCCGGCCAGGATGACCCGTTCGATCAGGGACCGGCGGTCGCCGAGGAACATGTGCTCGGTGCGGCACAGGCCGATGCCCTGGGCGCCCAGTGCGCGGGCCCGGGCCGCGTCGGCGGCGGTGTCCGCGTTGGCCCGCACCAGCAGGCGGCGGCGCCGGTCGGCGTGCGACAGCAACCGGTCGACGGCCTTGATCAGCGCGGTGGTCTCCTCCCCGGCCCCCTCGACCGCAGCCGCCAATCCTTCCTCGATGTAGGTCTCCACCGGGGACGGCACGACCGGGACCGCGCCCGCGAACACCTCCCCGGTGGACCCGTCGATGCTGATCTCATCTCCCTCGCCGAGCACCGTGCCGGCCACCGTGACCCGCTTGGCAGCCGGGTCGACGTCCAGCTCCTCGGCGCCGCACACGCAGGTCTTGCCCATCCCCCGGGCCACCACCGCGGCATGGCTGGTCTTCCCACCCCGGGCGGTCAGCACCCCGACCGCGGCGATCATGCCCTCCAGGTCGTCCGGATTGGTCTCCCGGCGAACCAGGATGACCGACTCGCCGCGCGCCACCCACGCCGCGGCGGTCGGCGAGTCGAACACCACCCGCCCCACCGCGGCCCCGGGGGAGGCGGCCATCCCGGTGGTCAGCCGGGTGGCGTCGGCGGACTTGTCGAACTGCGGGAACATCAACTGCGCGAGTTGGGCACCCGACACCCGGCCGAGCGCCTCGTCCAGGGTGATCAGCTGCTCGTCGACCAACTGGGCGGCGATCCGGAATGCCGCGGCCGGCGTCCGCTTGCCCACCCGGGTCTGCAGCATCCACAGCTTGCCCCGCTCGATGGTGAACTCGATGTCGCACAGGTCCCGGTAGTGGGTCTCCAGGCGCCGCATCACCCGGGTCAGCTCGCGGTGCGAATCAGGGTCGAGCCGGGCCAGGTCGTCCAGGGTCTGGGTGTTGCGGATGCCCGCGACCACGTCCTCACCCTGCGCGTTGGCCAGGTAGTCGCCGTACGCGCCCGCCTTCCCGGTGGCCGGGTCCCGGGTGAAAGCCACCCCGGTGCCGCTGGTCTCACCCAGATTGCCGAACACCATGGTGCACACGTTGACCGCGGTGCCCAGGTTCTCCGAGATGCGTTCCCGCCGCCGGTAAAGCCGGGCCCGGTCGGTGTTCCACGACCGGAACACCGCGCGGATCGCCAGGTCCAGCTGCTCCCGCGGATGCTGCGGGAACTCGGTCCCGGTGTGCTCCCGAATCGCGGTCTTGAACTCCTCGACGACGTCCCGCAGATCGTCCACGTCCAGGTCCAGGTCGCCGGTCACGCCCTTGGTCGCCTTGGCCTTGTCCCAGGCGTCCGCGAACACATCACCGGGCATGTGCAGCACCGTCTTGCCGAACATCCGCAGCAACCGCCGGTAGGAGTCCCAGGCGAAGCGTTCGTTGCCACTCGCCTCGGCCAGCCCCTTCACACTGGCGTCGTTCAGACCCACGTTCAGCACGGTCTCCATCATCCCGGGCATCGAGAACTGCGCCCCGGAACGGACACTGACCAGCAGTGGGTCGTTCCGATCCCCCAACCGACGGCCCAGTTGATCCTCCAGCTGCCGCAACGCCATCGTCACCTGCACCCGCAACGCACCCGGTTCGTCCCCCAACTGCAAGAACTCCCGGCAGGCCTGCGTGGTGATGGTGAACCCGGGCGGCACCGGCAGGCCCAACCGGGTCATCTCGGCCAGGTTCGCGCCCTTGCCGCCCAACAGTGCCTTCTGGTCCTTGTCGCCCTGGGTGAAGTCGTACACATACCTGGTCATCTGTTGCTCCCTTGCGAGTCGATGAACGCGCGCGACAGTCGTCGCCGGTTCGGCAATCACCGGCGTCGCACGGATGCTTCGCGGGTCGACAAGGCCGGCCGATCCTCCGATGTGAGGTCGGCGTCCTCCCGAGTGACTTGGTTCAGCTTGACACGGAACAGGTTTCGCCCGAGACCGGGCAAGGCCTAGCTCATGCGGTTCTTCAGCACGGCGAGCACCTCCGGGTACAGGGGGTGCTCGGCGGTCAGTCCGGTGATCTGCTCGGTGGCCTGCTCCGGGCTCAGCGTCCGCAGCAGTTCCTGCAGCCGCACACTTTCCGGATCCTCGGGCACGTCGAACTGCAGGGCCGCGTCGACCGTGGCCAGCAGATACTGCGGGGTGACGCCCCGCTCGGCCAGTTCCGCCGCCGGCCCGATCAGCCGCTCGTGCCGGGACAGCTTGCGCAGCGGCTGCCGGCCGACCCGCTCGGTGGTGTCCGGCAAATGCGGGTTGGCGAACCGGGTCAGGATCTTGTCCACGTACGCATGCTGCGCCGCGTCGCTGAACTCGTGCTTGGCCACCAGCAACGCCTTGGTCTCGGCCAGCACCCCCTGTACCGCGGCCCGGACCGCCTCGTCGGCCAGCGCGTCGGACAGCTTGCCGATCCCGCGGACCTGCCCGTGGTAGGCGGTGGTGGCGTGACCGGTGTTGACGGTGAACAGCTTGCGCTCGATGTAGGGAGCCAGATCCTCGACCCAGGTG
>DATDBV010000767.1:0-13870 GCA_036524715.1 Nakamurella sp.
GGTGAACACCCGCTTGGGCTCGCGCAGCCGGGACACGTTGGACCCGTTGGCCATCGTCTGGTTCTGCAGCGGGCACTCGCCGCCCTTGTCGCAGATCGGGCAGTCCAGCGGGTGGTTGAGCAGCAGGAACTCCAGGTTGGAGCGCTGCGCCTTCTCCGCCACCGGGGAGGTCAGCTGCGTGTTCACGACCATGCCATCGGCCACCGTCTGGGTGCAGGCGGCCTGCGGCTTGGGCATCTTGCGGCCGCCCATCTCCACCTCGACCAGGCACTGACGGCAGGCGCCGACCGGTTCGAGCAACGGATGATCGCAGAACCGCGGAATCGCGTTGCCCAGCCGCTCGGCGGTGCGGATCACCAGCTCACCCTTGGGGGCGACGACGCTGACCCCGTCGATGGTGAGCCGGACGTGCCCCTCCGGCACCGGCTCCGGTTCTTCAGTGATCGCAGGTGGAACTGCTACCTGGGTCATCAGTGCGCCCCCGCCAGTTGCCGGTGGTCGACGACCGGCGGCGTCCGGCCGGTCACCAGGTCCTCGAACTCGGACCGGAAGTACTTGAAGCTGGACAGGATCGGGGTGGCCGCCGCGTCGCCGAGCGCGCAGAACGAGCGGCCGGCGATGTTTCCGGCCGCGTCGGACATGGTGTCCAGATCCTCCAGGGAACCCGACCCGGTCACGATCCGACGCAATATCTGCACCAGCCAGCCGGTGCCCTCCCGGCACGGCGTGCACTTGCCGCACGACTCGTGCTTGTAGAACTCCAGCCACTTCCACACCGCCCACGGCACAGACACGGTCTGGTTGAAGCACATCAGCGCGGTCGTGCCCAGCATCGACCCGGCCGCGGCCACGTCGTCGAACGACAGCGGCACGTCCAGGTGCTCCGGGGTGAAGATCGGCGTGGACGAGCCGCCCGGGGTGAAGAACTTCAGCGGGATACCGTCCCGCATGCCACCGGCGCTGGCCAGCAACTGGCGCAGGGTGGTGCCCATGGGCGCCTCGTACTGGCCCGGCCGGGTCACGTGCCCGGACAGCGAGTAGATCTTCGGCCCGGGCGACTTCTCGGTGCCCATCGAACGGAACCAGTCGGACCCGCCCATCACGATGGTCGGCACCGAGGCGATGGTCTCCACGTTGTTGACGACGGTCGGGCTGGCGTACAGACCCTCGACGGCCGGGAACGGCGGCTTGAGCCGCGGCTGGCCGCGGCGGCCCTCCAGCGAGTCGAGCAGCGCGGTCTCCTCGCCGCAGATGTAGGCGCCGGCCCCGCCGTGCACCACGATCTCCAGGTCGTACCCGGAGCCCAGGATGTCGCGGCCCAGGAATCCGGCGGCCCTGGCCTCGCGCACCGCGTGAGACATCCGGCGGATCGCGTGCACCGCCTCGCCGCGGATGTAGATGGCGCAGAACTGCGCCCGGATGGCGTAGGAGGTGATGAGGCAGCCCTCAACCAGCGAGTGCGGGTCGGCCATCATCAACGGGATGTCCTTGCAGGTGCCCGGCTCGCCCTCGTCGGCGTTGATCACCAGGTAGTGCGGCTTGGTGCCGCCCTTGGGCAGGAACGACCACTTGAGCCCGGTGGGGAAGCCGGCGCCGCCCCGGCCGCGCAGGCCCGAGCCCTTCACCAGCTCGATCAGCCGGTCGGGCTCGATGGTCAGCGCGGTGCGCGCCGCCTGGTAGCCGTCCAGCTGCCGATAGGTGTCCAGGTCCCACGAACGGGGGGACGCCCACCGGCGGGTGAGCACCGGGGTCAGCGGCGCGGTGTTTCCGGATTCGGGAGTGATTGTCACCGGTCGGCCCTCACTTCTTCTCCGGCAGTGGCGGGAACTCGACGACGTCGGGCATCACCGGGGCGCGTTGACCGGTCCGCTCGGCCAGCACGGACCCGCGCAGGGTCGGTTCGGACGCCGTCGGCGCCTCCACCGTCTGCTCGAGATCGGTGAATATGCCGGCGATCTCGAGCTCGTTGGCGCGGAAGTCGGTCAGCGGCGCGCCCCGGGTCGGGTGCGGCTTGTCCCCCCGCTGCAACGCGGTGAGCAGATCCAGCGCACTGTCCGGGGTCTGGTTGTCGTAGTACTCGTAATTCACCGTGAGCACCGGCGCGTGGTCGCAGGCGGCCAGACACTCGGCGTGCTCCAGGGTGATCGAGCCGGGGGTGCCGGGCTCACCGGCGGTCTGCTCGTGGCCCACACCCAGCCGCCGGGACAGCGTGGCGTAGATCGCGTCCCCGCCCAGCGCCGCGCACAGCGCGTTGGTGCACACGCTGACCAGGTGCTCACCGCACGGAGTGCGCTTGTACATGGTGTAAAAGGTGGCCACCGCGGACACCTCGGCCTCGGTGAGACCCAGCTGAGCGGCGCAGAACTCGATGCCCCGCTGGGACACGCAGCCCTCCACCGACTGCACCAGGTGCAACAGCGGCAGCAGCGCCGAGCGCGACATCGGGTACCGGGCGATGATCTCCGCCGCCCGGGCGTGCGTCAGCTCGTCGAACTTGACCCCGGTGTCCAGGAACACCGGCACGCCGATCCGGCGATTGGACCCGCCCGTCGCATTCGACCCGCCCGCCCGCCCTTGGCTCATCGGTCCACCCCTCCCATGACGGGATCAATGGAGGCGACGGCGGCGACGACATCGGCGATCATCGAGCCCTCTGACATCGCCGGCATCGCCTGCAGGTTGACGAATCCGGGGTCGCGCAGGTGCACCCGCCACGGCCGGGTCCCGCCGGCCGAGACCACGTGGCAGCCCAGCTCACCGCGCGGGTTCTCGATGCCCACGTAGGCCTGCCCGGCCGGCACCTGGAAGCCCTCGGTGACCAGCTTGAAGTGGTGGATCAGCGACTCCATCGACTGGCCCATGATCTTGCGGATGTACTCCAGGGAATTGCCCATGCCGTCCGAACCGATCGACAGTTGCGCCGGCCAGCCGATCTTCGGGTCGCCCACCATCACCGGGCCGGGCTCGCGCAGCCGCTCGTTGCACTGCTTCATGATCTTGAGCGACTCGTGCATCTCGGCCAGCCGGAGGAGGAACCGGGCGTAACAGTCCGCCTCGGACAGCACCGGCACCTCGAAGTCGTACGTCTCGTACCCGCAGTACGGCATCGTCTTGCGCAGGTCCCAGGGCAGCCCGGCCGACCGCAGGATCGGCCCGGTGATGCCCAGCTGCATGCAGCCCTCCAGAGGCAGGATGCCGACACCGACCATCCGGGCCTTCCAGATGGGCTGGCCGGTGAGCAGCCTGTCGTACTCCGGTAGCCGCTGCTCCATCACCTTGATGAACTCGTTGATCCGCTCCTCGGACCCATGCGGCAGATCCTGCGCCACGCCGCCGGGCCGGATGAAGGCCATGTTCATCCGCAGACCGGTGAGGAACTCCATCAGGTGCAGGCCCTCTTCGCGCTCCCGGAAGCCGGCAGTCATTCCGGTCAGCGCGCCCAACTCCATGCCACCCGTGGCGATCGCCACCAGGTGCGAGGTGATCCGGGTCAGCTCCATCAGCAGTACCCGGATGATCTCTGCGCGGGCCGGAACCTCGATGCCCAGCAGCTTTTCCACCGCCATGCAGTAGGCGGCCTCGTTGAACGCGGGCGAGAGGTAGTCGGCCCTGGTGACGAAGGTGACGCCCTGGGTCCAGGTCCGGTACTCGCAGGACTTCTCGATGCCGGTGTGCAGGTAGCCGATCACCGACCGGGCCTGCACCACGGTTTCGCCCTCGAGTTCGAGGATGAGCCGGAGCACGCCGTGCGTCGACGGGTGCTGCGGACCCATGTTGATGATGATCCGCTCGTCGTGCTCGAAATCGTTGTCGGCGAGCAGGTCCTCCCAATCGCCGCCGGTGACGGTGAACATCCGTCCCTCGGTGGTGTCGGTGCTGCGGGCCCGGCGCATCGAGGCGGTGTCCTGCTCGTCCGGCGGCAGGAAGTCCTCGGCGAAACGGGTCGAGAACCCGGCCCCGCCAGTGCTTTCCGTCATGAGTACGACCTCCGCTGATCCGGCGCGGCGATCTCGGCTCCCTTGTATTCGACCGGGATGCCGCCGAGCGGGTAGTCCTTGCGTTGCGGGTGGCCGATCCAGTCGTCCGGCATCAGGATGCGGGTGAGCCCCGGATGCCCGGAGAACTCGATGCCGAACATGTCCCAGATCTCCCGCTCATGCCAATCCGCGGTCGGGTACACGGCGACCGCCGACGGGACATGAGCGTCGTCGACGTCCACCGCGACCTCCAGCCGGATCCGCCGCCGGTAGGTCATCGACGTCAGCTCGTACACCACGTGCAGCCGCCTGGGCACGCCCTCGCCGTAGTCGACCCCGGAGATCGAGGACGCCAGCTCGAACCGCAGCGATTCGTCGTCGCGGACCGCCCACAACATGACGGTGAGGAAGTCGCGGTGGATGTAGAAGGTGATCTCGCCGTTGGCCACCGTGGTCTGCAGCAGGGCCAGCGGCGGGATCGACCGTTCATGCATGGCCGCCAGCAGGGCGTCGGCGACCTCATCGAACTGTCCTGATGGGTCGGAGCCGGCGCTCCGCTCGTCCCTCGCTCCGCTGGTTCCTCCCGGTCCAGACTGGTCGGAGCCGGCGCTCCGCTCGTCCCTCGCTCCGCTGGTTCCGCCCGGTCCCCCATATGGACGCTCCGCCGGCGCGGGCGTGTAGGGCTCGGTGACCAGCAGCCCGTAACCGGAGGTGTCGCCGGAGCCGTGCGCGCCGAACATGCCGCGGCGTTCCACACCGGTGGTCGGCACCGGCGGGCTCGGGTGGTGCAGTGCGGCGGCGGCGGGCGGGGTTGACTTCCCGGCCTGCGGGGAGGCGTCGGACGTGGTGCCGGACGGCTTCTCGGCCGGAGTGTCGACCGAGGTCTGCGGGGGCATCCCGGGGCCGGGCGGGGTCGTCATCGGCGTCCCGCTTCCAGTGCCTGGACGTTGACCTCGGGGGTGCCGACCGGCGCCGGCAGCTTGCCGTACCGCACCGAGGAGGCGACCAGTTCGGTGCGCTGACCCTCGGTCTCGGCGGCCCGCTTGGCCCCCAGCGGCTCGTCCATGATCTTGGCGTGCAGCTTGAGGATCGCGTCGATGAGCATCTCCGGCCGCGGCGGGCAGCCCGGCAGGTACATGTCGACCGGCACGATGTGGTCGACGCCCTGGACGATCGCGTAGTTGTTGAACATCCCTCCGGAGGACGCGCACACCCCCATGGACAGCACCCACTTGGGCTCGGCCATCTGGTCGTAGATCTGCCGCAGCACCGGCGCCATCTTCTGGCTGACCCGGCCGGCGACGATCATCAGGTCGGCCTGCCGGGGTGAGGCCCGGAAGACCTCCATGCCGAATCGACCCAGGTCGTAGCGGGGGGCGCCGGTCGTCATCATCTCGATGGCGCAGCAGGCCAGGCCGAACGTCGCGGGGAACAACGACGCCTTCCTGGTCCAGTTGACCAGTTTCTCCACGCTGGTCAGCAGAACCCCGTTGGGCAGCTTCTCTTCCACGCCCATGTGTTGCTCCCTTCTCGAACGCGGCGGTGTTCGGAATTCGGGGGTTCCGGGAGAGCGGCGGCCGCTCCCGGACGGTGGTGCTCAGTCCCAGTCGAGGCCACCCCGACGCCACGCGTAGGCGTAGACGACGGAGACCGTGACGATGAACAGGATGATCTCCACCAACCCGAGCACACCCAGCGCGACCGCCGACTGGGCCCACGGGTAGAGGAAGACGATCTCGATGTCGAACACGATGAACAGCATCGCGGTCAGATAGAACTTGATCGGGAACCGACCGGAGGTGCCGGCCGGCAGCGGGGTCGGTTGGATCCCGCACTCGTACTGGTCCAGCTTGGCCCGGTTGTAGCGGCGCGGGCCGAGGGCGTCGCTGACCACGGTGACCATGGTCACCGCGAACCCGGTGACGATGACCAGCAGGATCACGATGGGCAGGTAGGTGCTCGTCATCGATCGGTACCTCCTGTTGCCTGCACTGTTCCGGGTCGGCGCTCACACACTGGGCGCCGCCTTGACCAGCGTCCGGGTCACCCGGTCCGCCCAATCCCCGCCCCGGCTGTCGTACAGCCCGGCGAGCACCTTGAGCACCAGGTACATCAGGTCCTTGCGGGGCAGGCCGAGGCGGGTCGCGGCCTTCATCACCGCCGGCTTGCCGATCAGGCCGGAGAAGATGCCGCCCAGCCGGTAGTAGGAACCCAGGTGCTCCTGCATGGCGGTCGCGTAGCCGTGCAGGGCGGCCTCCCGGCTCGGCCCGTCCGGGCGGCCGTTGGCCTGCAGCACCGCGTCCGCGGCCAGCGCGGCCGACTCCATCGCGTAGGCGATGCCCTCGCCGTTGAACGGGTTGCACAATCCGCCGGCGTCGCCGACCAGCATCAGCCCGTTGGCGTAATGCGGGGTGCGGTTGAAGCCCATCGGCAGGCCCGCGCCGCCGATACTGCCGATTGCGTTCTCCTCGCGCAGCCCCCACTCCTCCGGGGTGCCGTCCAGCCAGCGGCGCAGCAGCGCGCGATAGTCGGTGCGGCCGAACGCCTTCGAGGAGTTGAGCATGCCCAAACCGACGTTCACGGTGCCGTCGCCGAGGCCGAAGATCCAGCCGTAGCCGGGCAGCAGCTCCGGCTTGTCGGGATTGCTGCGGTCCCACAGTTCCAGGTGCGACTCGAGGTAGTCGTCGTGGGTGCGGACGTCGCTGCGGTAGTAGCGGCGGACGGCGACGCCGATCGGCCGGTCCTCGCGCTTGTTGATGCCCATGCCGACGGCGACCCGGGCGGACACGCCGTCGCAGGCCAGCACCAGCGGCGCCCGGAACCGAACCGGGCCGTCGGCCGTCTTTGCGGAGACGCCGACGATCCGACCGGTCCGCTCGTCGACGATCGGTTCCTTGACGTTGGTCGCCATCCGCAACCGGGCGCCGGCCTTGACTGCCAGTGTGGCCAGCAGGTCGTCGAAGTCGCGGCGCGGGCGGACCAGGCCGAAGTCGGGGAAGTCCTGCAGCACCGGCCAGGGCAGCTCCAGGCTGGTGCCGCCGCCGACCACCCGCAGGCCTTTGTTCTTGATCCAATCGGGCCCGGACACGTCGATGCCCAGCGCGATGACCTGCTTGACGCCGCGCGGGGTCAGCCCGTCACCACAGACCTTCTCCCGGGGGAACGTGGACTTCTCCAGCAGCAAGACGTCCACCCCGGCGCGGGCCAGATGGGTGGCGAGCGTCGAACCAGCCGGACCGGCTCCGACGACGATGACGTCGGCCACGGTGTCCGGGTCCGCGACCGGACTGGACTGACTCATCGGGATCCTTCCCCGCATCACTGCAGCTCGGCGCCCGCAGGGCGAAGCGGCGGCGTCCCCTGCGACGAGTTTGTGAAAACGTTCACGAACTCATGGGCATCAGTGTAGGACCCTGACCGCATGCTCAGCTCCATGGGTGGCGGGGTGGCGCGCATCATGGTGTGGCGGGCCGTCGGATGGCGTGGTGCAGGGCGACAACGCCGAACGTCATGTTCTTCCACACCACGTCCGTCCAGCCCGACCGCGCGATCATCCGGGCCAGGGTCGGCTGGTCGGGCCAGGCATCGATGGTCTCCTGCAGGTACGTGTACGCGTCTGGGTTCGATGAGACCCGGCGGGCCAGCAGCGGCAGCACGGTGCGCAGGTACCAGCCGTAGCCCCAGTGGATCGGCGCCGGCCGCGGCCGGGAGAACTCGCACACCAGCAGTTGGCCACCGGGCCGGACAACCCGGGCGAACTCCTGCAGGGCGGCGGACGGGTCCTCCACGTTGCGCAGC
Organism: Nakamurella sp.; assembly: GCA_036524715.1. Classification (GTDB taxonomy): domain Bacteria; phylum Actinomycetota; class Actinomycetes; order Mycobacteriales; family Nakamurellaceae; genus Nakamurella. Next base: position 7,776 of record DATDBV010000767.1, read on the forward strand.
CCGAAGGAGATCGTCACCGCATCGAAGCACTCATCGGCGAACGGCAGGCGCATGGCGTCGCCGGCCACCCGGGGCAGTTGCCGGGCATCACCGCGGGCCGCGGCGAGCATGCCGACGGAGAAGTCGGTGGCCACCGCCCAGGCCCCGGTGGCGGCCAGGGCCTTGGTCGACACCGCGGTACCGGCGGCTACGTCCAGCACTCGCTGACCCGGCAGCAACTGCAGCGCGCGGACCGCGTGCCGGCGCCACCTGCGGTCCCGGCCCATCGACAGCACGCTGTTGGTCCGGTCGTACTTCGGCGCGACCTCGTCGAACATCGCGGCGACCTGGTGCGGTTCCTTGTCCAGATTCGCCCGGTTCATCGCGCCCTCCTCCCGAGGGGCATCGCCCGCTGGGCCGACCCGGAGCGGGCAACGGGATCACGCTGCTGACCATTCGCTCGGTTCACAAACCCTCCCGTCCCACCCTGCGCGCATCGCGCTCCCGGGAGCCCGATGGCCGGTGCACACGAACATGACCGGGAAGCCTACCGAGGCGACGGCGGCCCGGTCTCCGCGACGGCGGGCGTCAGCTTGTGTCCCGGGCCACGCCGCACCCCCAACAGCGGCCGGCCGGACCGGCGACGGCTCCACCAGATGGCCGGGACGGCCACCAGATAGGTCACCCCGAGCGTGACCACGATCATGATCGTGCCCACCGACGCGGTTCGGCCGGCGACCCGGGCCACCTGCGGGTCGGCGGTGGAGTACTCGACGACGAACTGCTGACCGACCGAGAGCAGGCCCGGGTAAAGCACGCCGCCCTCGGGGCGCACGGTCGCCCCGGAGGCGTCCACGAACTCGATGCCGGTCCGCAGCGGCGACACCGACAGCACGGTGGCGGTGGCGGTGCCGAGGTGCTCGTCGATCACCCGGTCGTTCGACCTCATGCCGATCGCCAGCGCGACCATCATGATGGTGATCCCCAGGGTGACCAGCGCGATCGCCCGGGCGACCCAGCGCCAGGCCCGCCAACGACGTCCCGCAGCGGGGGTGGTCGGTGGGTCGACGTGCGCGGCCGCGGCCGGGGTGGCCGACATGGGTCGCAGTGTAGGACCGCGCTGAACAACCCGACTCCTGCGATCGCCGGGATGTCCGCGCCCGGTCCACCCGTGCTCGATGGCGGCCTCGCAAGCTCGGCCGACCGGGACCGCGCTGAACAACCCGACTCCTGCGATCGCCGGGATGTCCGCGCCCGGTCCACCCGTGCTCGATGGCGGCCTCGCAAGCTCGGCCGACCAGTCCGTGACGCGGGTCCCACACGGCGGGCGCGACCCCTCCGGACGACTACTGTTTCGCTCGTGACTGCCTCGCCGACCACTCGACTCGTGGCCTCGGCGGTGACCGAACGGATGGACCGACCCAAAGGGTTGATCTCCCGGTTGCCCCGGCCGACCGGGTCGGTGTGCTTCGTGCGTGGGGATCGGGGTGGCGAGCGCGGTTTCGTGGGCTGGGGCGTGCACGCCAGGTTCACGGCGACCGGCCCGGACGCGGCGAGCCGAATCCAGGAGTGGTTCGACGAGCTCCGGGCCGGCCTGACGGTCACCGACTCCGTCGACGAACCCGGCACGGGCCCGCTGGCGTTCGTATCACTGGGCTTCGACGACCCGGATGTCGCGGTCGCCCTGGTCCCGCAGGTGGTCGTCGGCCGGACGGCGGACACCACGTTCATCACCCGGATCGGCCCGGCCGGCGGCACGGCGTCGGCGGTCGGCCTGCCCGTTCCGGCGCCGGTCCGCGCGCCCGGCCGGGTGAGCTATGCCGACGCCGAACTGTCTGTAGCGGGATTCACCTCTGCCGTCACCGCGGCGGCCGGCCGGATCCGGCGGGGCGAGCTGGACAAGGTCGTGCTGGCTCACGACCTGGTGGCGACGGCCGAGCGACCCATCGACGAGCGTCTACTGCTCCGGCGGCTGGCCGCCGACTACCCGGGCTGCTGGACTTTCGACGTGGAGGGACTGGTCGGCGCCAGCCCGGAGCTGCTGATCCGCCGGCAGGGCCGGCGGATCGCCTCCAGGGTGCTGGCCGGCACCGCGTGGCCCGAACACACCGACGACGCCGTGGCGGCCGGCCTGCTCCACAGTGCGAAGGACGTGTCCGAGCACAAATACGCCGTGCGGTCGGTCAGCGAGGTGCTCGCACCGGCCTGCGATCATCTGGAAGTACCCGAACAGCCCACGCCGTTGGCGCTGGCAAATCTGACCCATCTGTCGACCGACATCACCGGTTGGCTGGACGAGTTCGCCCCGACGGCGCTGGAACTGGCCGCCCGCCTGCATCCCACCGCAGCGGTCGGTGGTAGCCCGACCGACGCCGCCCGCCGGGTCATCGGTGAGCTCGAACCGATGAGCCGCGGCCGGTACGCGGCGCCGGTCGGTTGGATCGATGGCCGCGGCGACGGCGAGTTCGCGATCGCCCTGCGCTGCGCCCAGGTCAACGGCCGCACCGTTCGGCTACTGGCCGGGTGCGGCATCGTCGCCGACTCCGATCCGGAGACCGAGGCCCGCGAGGCGCAGATCAAGATGATCCCGATCCGGGACGCGCTGGAGTCGTCTTCATGACTGTGGCCTGATGGTTCATGACGGTGGCCTGATGGCCGGCCGCTGACCGGCTTGCGGGTGGTCGAACTCGGTGGCATCGGGCACGTCCCGCACGCCGGGATGGTGCTGGCCGACGCTCCGACCCGGCGGGCTGATCATCTCGGCGAGCCAAACCCCCGGTCGGGCTGATCATCTCGGCACGCCGGGTTGGTGGGCTGATCATCTCGGCACGCCAACCCCGGTCGGGCTGATCATCTCGGCACTGAACCCGGCAAAACGGGCGCGGTTTCGCCGAGTTGATCAGCCCGACCGGGCGGAGCCGGTCCAACCGCCCGTCCGCCGGAACGCTCAGAGCCGTGACCGGCCGGACACCAGTCCCAGGAGGCCCAAACCCTCGTCACGGGGCCAGGTCCTGATCCCGCACGACGACGGGTGGGCGGCCTCCAGCAATTCCCGAACGCGTCCGGCGAGGATGTCGCGGTGGCCCAGGTGTACCGCACGAGCCGGATGCCCATTCGTTGCAACAGCCATTCCCGTTGCTTCTCCTTTCTGATGGCGGCCGCCGGGTCGGCGATCAGATACTTCGCCATCCCGTCGCCTTCGGCCCCGACCCGGAACTCCGGTCAGTAGAGGTCGAGGCGAGCCTCCGGCACGTATTCGCCGACCCACACGTTGCTCAGGCTCGGCGGCAGGCCCGCACGCAGGAAGGCGAGGCGTCCCGCCGACTCCAGTGGCGATTCGACATCGGGATCGCACTGCAGCACCGGCCAGGCCGCTTGTCCGGCACCCGTCCATCCGGCGATGTCCGCGAGCGCGCCGGCCAGTTGTTCGCGGCCGCCCGGCCGGAAGGCGACCGCATCGGCCAGCACGAGTCCGGTCAGCCGACCCCCATTCCGTCCGACGTCCACGGCAGCGAAGGCCGGGTGGATGGCCGGAGAGCCGTCGATTTCGCCGAGCCAACGATCGGGCACCGCGGCGAACCTGGTGCGGCCGTGACGCGTCGTGTTCGACCCGCTGATCCGGGATCCGGGACGGATGACGTTCGGCGTCTTCGGTGGAACGCCCATCGTCGGCAGTCCGTGCAGGACGACCGACGACCAGTCCGAGGCGTACGTGTTCGGCGGGCAGACCATCAGGAAGGCTCGAGTTCGCAGTTTGAACGCAACCACGGTTCCGCCGCCGTCAGGGCGGCCGCGTCGGCGTAGACGCCTTTGGCCACACCGATCAGGGCCCCGCGACGTGCCAGGCGATGGAGTCGGCTGCGCGAGAGCCCCGGTCCGTCGTAGTCGGCGGCCGACAGCAGGCCCCCGCCGGCGGTCAGGGCCGCCCGGACGTCGGCGGGAAGACTTGGCGGTGGAGGCATCCGGCGAGGATGACGCAGCCGGACCGCCCGTGGGGCCGAGATTCGTCGAATGTGGACAACTCCCCGCCCCTGCGTCGTCGAGGCTGATCAGACTCGGCACTGAACCCGGCAAAACGGGCGCGGTTTCGCCGAGTTGATCAGCCCAACCCTCGCGTCACGCGCGGCCGAGGGGCGGCCCGTCCGGGCCGCCTGGTGCGGACGGCCAGATCCCCGCGGCGGCGGCCATGTCTGGCTGCACAGATTCGGTCGGCTGATCAACTCGGCACTGAAGCCGGCAAATCGGGCGCGGTTTCGCCGAGTTGATCAGCCCGACCACGGGGACCAGGTCAGGCCAGGCCGACTCGTTTCCGCAGCCGGGGCAGGATCTGCTCCCCGTAGAGCGCGAGGAACCGCTCCTGATCATGACCCGGCGCGTGGAAGACCAGGTGCCGAAAGCCGAGATCGAGGTAACTGCCGATGCGCTCGACGTGCTCGTCCGGGTCGTCCGACACGATCCAGCGGGAGGCGGCCTGCTCGATCGGCAGCTCCTCGGCGAGCCGCTGCATCTCCAGGGGGTCTTCCACTCCGGCCTTCTGCTCGGGCCGCAGGGCCAGCGCCGCCCAGAACCGGGTGTCCTGCCGCGCCCGCTCCCGGTCCGGATCGAACGAGACCTTCATCTCCATCAATGTGTCCAGGTCGGCCAGGTCCCGGCCGGCCTTCTGCGCGCCCTCGCGCAGCGCCGGCAGCAGGGTGTCCGTGTAGAGCGACGGCGCCTTGCCCGAAGTGGTGATGAACCCGTCCGCGATCCGCCCCGCCAACCGGGTCGCCGCCGGACCCGACGCCCCGATGTAGATCGGCACCGGATCGGCCGGGCGGTCGTAGATCGTCGCCTTGTCGGTGCGGTAGTAGGTGCCCTCGAAACTCACCCGTTCCCCGGTCCACAGCTCCCGGATCAGCTGAACGGACTCCTTGAGCCGGGCGAACCGTTCCTTCTGCTCCGGCCAGGCCAGCCCCAGCGGCACCTCGTTCAGCGATTCGCCGGTACCCACACCGAGGACGATCCGGCCAGGGAACATCGACCCGAGGGTGGCGAATGCCTGCGCGATGACGCCCGGGTGGTACCGGATCGTCGGGGTCAGCACCGAGGTACCCAGGACGACCCGGGACGTCCGGGCGCCGACCGCGCCGAGCCACGGCAATGACGCCGGAGCGTGCCCGCCGTCGTGCCGCCACGGCTGCAGGTGGTCGGAGATGAACACCGAGTCAAATCCGTGGGCCTCTGCGCTCACCGCCAGGTCTGCCAGCTCGCTCGGCCCGAACTGCTCGGCCGATGCCTTGTACCCGAACCGGAAAGGGGGTGGCGTCATCGGCGTGATCCTTCGGTCGACGGGTGGGCAGGTGGTCGTGCGTACTGTCGCTGGTCGGCCGAGCTTGCGAGGCCGCCATCAGGCACAGGAGGATCGGGCGCGGAGCAATCCGGCGACTGAGGAGCAGGATCGCTCAGCGCGATCCTAGACAACCACACCCGACGAAGGGGGTTCCGGTGACGGCACGCCGCCTGCTGCCCACCGACGAGGCGGTCGACCTGATCAGGCTGGTCCGGGAGATCGCCGAGCGCGAACTCGCCCCCCGCGCCGCCCAACACGAGGCGTCCGACGAGTTCCCGCGCGAGGTGTTCCGGTTCCTGGGTGAGGCCGGCCTGCTGGGTCTGCCCTACCCCGAGGATCTGGGCGGCGGTGGTCAGCCGTACGAGGTGTACCTCCAGGTACTGGAGGAGGTCGCCGCGGTCTGGGCCAGCGTCGGGGTGGGGATGAGCGTCCACGTGCTCAGCTGCTTCCCGCTCGCCTACTTCGGTACCGACGAGCAGCGCAAGACCTGGCTGCCGGAACTGCTGGCCGGCGACCTGCTCGGCGCCTACTGCCTGTCCGAGGCGCAGGCCGGGTCGGACCCGGCGGCGATGCGAGCGACCGCCCGCCGGGCCGGCGACGAGTACGTGCTCAATGGCGCCAAGGCGTGGACGACGCACGGCGGACAGGCCGACTTCTATCTGGTGTTGGCCCGCACTTCCGACGAACGAACCGGGATCTCCAGCTTCCTGGTCCCCGCGGACACGCCGGGCCTGATCGCCGATCCGCCGGAGCACAAGATGGGTCTGACCGGTTCCACGACCGCGAC
>DATDBV010000768.1:0-3461 GCA_036524715.1 Nakamurella sp.
GCCGCCGTCCGGTTCGCCCAGGACCAGGGACTGGAAGTAGCGGTTCGCGGCGGTGCCCACAGCATGCCCGGGTTGTCCGTGTGCGACGACGGGTTGGTGATCGACCTGAGTCAGCTCAACCGGGTGACGGTCGATCCCGACGCGAAACGCGTGCGCGTGCAGGGCGGCGCACTGCTCTCCGACCTGGACGCAGCCACACAGGCACACGGGCTCGCGGCGCCCGCCGGGCTGATCGGTCACACCGGCGTTGGTGGCCTGACCGTAGGGGGTGGCATGGGGTGGTTGACCAGGCAGAGCGGCCTCTCGATCGACAATCTGGCCTCAGCGGAGGTGGTCGTCGCCGACGGCCGGGTCCTCCGGACCGCCGAAGATGAGAACGCCGACCTGTTCTGGGCGATCCGGGGTGGTGGCGGGAACTTTGGAGTCGTGACCGAGTTCGAGTTCCGGCTGCACGAGGTCGGACCGATGGTGCAGTTCGGGTTGTTCTTCTGGGGGCTGGAACAGGGCGGCGAGGCCCTTCGGCTGATGCGAGACGTGATCGCCGACCTGCCTCGCTCGCTCAACGCCCTCCCGGCCGCCGCGCTGAACGCACCGCCCGCACCCTTCGTGCCGGTCGAGCACCAGCACCGGCCGGGATACGCGCTCCTGTTGGCAGGTTTCGGCGACCCAGCCGAGCACCAGCAGGTCGTGGACCGCATTCGCCAGACTCTTCCGCCGCTGTTCGACCATGTGACGCCGATGCCCTACGCTGCGTTGCAGCAGATGCTCGATGAGGCCAATGCCTGGGGATTTTACGGCTACGACAAGGGCGCCTATTTCGAGGATCTCACCGACGAGGTGATCGAGGTACTGACCGCGCATGTCCCTCGCAAGAGTTCGCCGCTGTCGGTGCTGCTGTTCTACCGCCTGGACGAGGCGTACTCCGAAGTGGGCGAGGACGACACCGCCTTCGGCGGCGGGCGAAGTCCCCGCTACATGGGCTTTTTCATCGGCCTTTGCCCGACCCCCGAGCTCCTCGTGGCTGAGCGGGAGTGGGTGCGGTCGTTGTGGGACGCGCTACGCCCTCACATGATGGGTGTCGGCACGTACGTCAACGCCTTCGATGGGCAGGACGACCACCGGGTCCGAGTGACATACGGCCCCAAATACGCCCGGCTGGCGGCCATCAAGGCAAAATATGATCCCGACAATGTCTTCCACCGCAACGTCAACATCAAGTCTGCCTGACCAACTAACCAAACCAACGGTCCGCGGGCATCACCTCACCCCGAATCGTCGGGTTTACCCAAGGTCTACCCCGCGGGCCAACGCGAACAGCCTGTGGCTGACCCCGAACAGCGAGACCTCCACCCACGGGACCCCGTTCCTGGAACCTCAAGGCCTGGCGGGTCCGATGGGAATTGGCGTACCCCATTTCGCGGCGTGGGGTGGGCGACCGCCGGTTGACCCAGGCCCTTGATCAAGCGCGCGTTACCGGCCGTCTTTGACACCGTCGGATGGAGCCTGCGCCGATCTCTGGCGGTCAACACCTGGCAACCACAGGCCCGCGGCGGCCGATACCAGCAGCACCGCGGGGAAGATCAGCAACCGCGGGTCGTCCCGGAATCCGGCGTCGGCCAGCAGCGCGACCAGTCCGCTGCCCACCACCCCGCCCAGGTAGCGCATCGTCGACAGGGCGCCGGCCGCCGCTCCTGCCTGGGATGACCGCACGGCCGCCAGGGCCGCGGCCTGGGCCGGGCCGGTGGCCAGACCGACACCGGCACCCATCAGCAGCAGCGGCACGGCAATGACGGTGCCACCGGTGACCGCGAAAACCAGGCCCCCGGAGGCGGCCAGCACCGACCCGCCCACCGCGACAATCCGCGCCCCGACCAGGTCCGAAAGATGCCCGCCCAATGGCGCGGCGAGCACCATCGCGGCGGTGAACAGCAGCAGCGTGCCGCCGACGCTCAGCGCCGCCGCACCGGACCCGCCGGCACCGGAGGCAACCAACAGAAATGGCAACAACAACAGCATCGAGTACAGCACCAGATTGTGCAGGGCGATGATTGCGGTGCCCGCCGCAAACGTCTGTCGCCCGAAAAGCCGAACGTCGAGCACGGACGCGCCCCCTCGCCTTTCCCGCCATACAAAGGCGGCTCCGACCACCGCCGCGCCGAACGCGAACCACACCCCATCGGTGCGAATGCGTTCGACGGCGGCGACGAGCGCGAGGATGGCCAGCGTGAGCAGAATGATGCCGAAAAGATCGAAGCCGGGCGGTTCTGGCCGTGAATCTCCTCGTCCCGCCGCATCTGGCGACCGCCGAACCGCGTCATCGCTCACCACGGCCCGGCCGGCCACGATCGGCGGGACCAGCAGAAACGAAACCGCGATGATCGGCACGCTGACATAGAAGACCGCGTGCCAGCCGAAATGGACGGTCACGAATCCGCCGAGCAGCGGGCCGACCGCAGCCGCGGCCCCCATGGCAGAGCCGAAAAGGCCGAAAACGAACCCCCGGCGGGCCTTGGACACGCGATTGCTCAGTTCGGCGAAGACCGTCGGGATCGTGAGTGCCCCGCCCACCGCCATCAGCACCCGGCCCACCGCCAGGACGGATAAATCCGGCGATAGCGCCGCGGCCAACGCGCCCACCACGAACGTCAGCCTGCCCAACGTCAGGATGCGCCCGTATCCCCACAGGTCGGCCGCTCTGCCGGCGGGGCTCTGCGCCACGATGCACACCGCGAGATAGGACGTCACGATCCACCGTGTGACGTCCGCCGGTGAACTGTCGAAGTCGGCGGCAATCGCCGGCAGGGCGACGGCGACGATAGTCGAATTCAGCGGTGTCAGAACGGCGGCGAGCAGCAGTCCCGTCATTCGCCGGGCAGTCAATCGCTCCGGTGGCTGCGGATCTACCTCGGGCTCGGCGGCCGCGGCTGGTTTGCGCGCCGACCCCATCCGCGTGATCGGACGTGACTGCAGCAGCACCAGGGATCCGTCGGTGAAGGCCCATTCCACATCCTGCGGGCCCCCGAAGTGCCTTTCGCACTGCTCGGCCAGAAGCGCCAGCTCTCGCAATTGGGTGTCGGTCAGTGACGACCGTCGGGCCTGTGCCGGCGGGGGCGGCATCTGCACGGTCCCTTCGCGGCCCCCCGGTGCGTATCGAACAGCGATTTCCTTGGCGGCGACACGGCGTTCCACGATTTCACCGGCGGACGACAGCCGAAAATGATCCGGCGTGACGATTCCGGACACGACCGCTTCGCCCAGACCCCAGGCCGACTCGATCACCCGCTCGTTGTTGCCGGTGACCGGGTCCCGGGTGAACATCACGCCCGCGCTCTGCGCGTCGACCATGCGCTGCACGATCACCGCGGTGCGCGGCCCGCGTTGATCGAGTCCGAGGACGTGGCGATACTGTTGCGTGCCCGCGGATCCGGCGGATTCATGGACCGTCACCAGCGCATCCAGAA
>DATDBV010000769.1:0-2157 GCA_036524715.1 Nakamurella sp.
TCCTACTCCGACGCGCACCGCGCCCGCCTCGGGGTCAACTACCGGCAGATCCCGGTGAACGTCCCCAAGGCGCCCGTGCACAGCTACACCAAGGACGGGCACATGCGGATCACTCCGGTGACCGACCCGGTCTATGCCCCCAATTCCTACGGTGGACCGGTCGCCGATCCGGCCCGCACCGACGACGGCGGCACCTGGCACGCCGACGGCGAGATGGTCCGCACCGCCTACACACTGCGGCCGGACGACGACGACTGGGGTCAGGCGGGCACGATGGTCCGGGAGGTCCTGGACGACGCCGCGCGGGACCGGCTGGTGAACAACATCGTCGGCCATTTGCTCAACGGCGTCAGCGAACCCGTTCTCGGCCGCGCCTTCGAGTACTGGCGGAACGTGGACAAGAACCTGGGCGATCGAGTCGAGCAGGGAGTGCGGGCCAAGCAGGGCGAGAAGGACCCGAAGGCCGCGCAGCAGGCCAATCCGGCCCGGGAATCCATGCAGGCCAAGGCCTGACCCGGCCGCGTTGAACATCGGCCCGCGTTGAACATCGGCGCGGAGGGCGGCCGCGCCGGTGGTACCGCGACCTGGTCAGGATTGGCCGTCTGGCACCCGCTCGCCGCCCCGGCCATCGGATCAGCGGTTTGGCTACAGCTCACCGCCGGCCTGGGCGATGGCGGCCCGCTGGGTCGCCTTCCCGAGTTCGTTGTGGCGCACGATGATCCGCTTGACCTCGGCCAGGTCGCCACGTCGGTACGCGTCGACCAGCTGCCGGTGATCGTCGATCAGTCGCTCGCTGACCTCGATGCCCGTCGACAGGGTTCGGGTCATCAGGTCGGGCAGGCTCAGCCGGCGGTAGGCCTCCAGCAGCGAGGTGATGCCCGCGGCGGCGATCGGGTGGGTGTGGAAGGCCTCGTTCGCCTCGATGTACGCGACGACGTCGGTGAAGTGGCCGTCGGACAGATGCTGCGCGGTGACGTCGGCGAGCCGCTCGAATTCGTCGAGTTGGCTCTCCGACAGCCGACCGACGGTCATCTCGGCCGATCCCAGCTCGATGGCCAGCTTCCCGTCGTGGGCATCGTCCACCGCGGCGGCGTCCACCCGCCGCACGACATGGCCACGGTCGGGATCCCGCTCGATCAGGTTGTCTCCCGCAAGCCGGGTCAGGGCGTAGTACACGGAGGCGGCGGCGGTTTTCATTCGCGCGGCCAACTCGTCGACGTCCAGCACGGTGTCCGGCAGCAGCTCCCGGCTGAGCACCATCCGTCGTAGCTGGTCGTAGGCCTGGGTGTCGCCGTCGACCTCCAGCTTGCCGAAGCGACCCCGGAAGTAGGCCAGCGGTGATCCCTCGCCGGCCTCGGCGTGAACCACCCGGCCCAGGAACACCCGGTGGGTGCCGCCGGTCACCACCTCGGCAACCCGGCATTCGATGACGGCCAGCGCACCGTCGAGCAATGGCACCCCCGTCTGCCCGCGGCGCACCCCAACCCCGTCGAACTTGTCGGGCAAACCCGACCGGGCGAACCGCGCCGCCAGCTCACCCTGATCATGGGCCAGGATGTTCACCGCGAACACTCCGGTGCGGGTGACCACCTCCTGGGTTCTGCTCGCCGTGTTCAGACAGGCCAGCAGCATAGGCGGGTCCATGGACAGCGACGAGACGGCGCTGACCGTCATCCCGTGTGGAACGTCTCCGTCGCTGGCGGTGATCACGACCACGCCGCTCATGAAACTGCCGATCACCCGGCGGAAGACCGCCGCGTCGAAATCGGGTGGCACCGGGAAGTCGACCGTGCCCACGACACCTCCCCGCGTCGGGCCGAATCGCGATCGTCCGGCCCTCGGCCGGACAGGTGCCAGGCTGCCAGGTCGGACGACCGTCTGCGCCGGCTTCCCGGCGAGTGAGAACCGCCGGCCCCGCCTCAAACGGCGAGCGCATCCAACGGGACCGGCCGGAGCACGGGTCCCCAGCGAGCCGACATTTCGACAACAAGGTTGCGCAGACCACGTATACCGGACAAGAGTGGGAAGCGACATGGACCGCGCCCGGCCGCGGTCGGCTCGGCCCGCGACCGACGACGGTCCCTCACGGCAAGCGGCGAACCGCCGCTCGCCGACGCGACCGAAGGAGGCCGGCGATGTTCATTCAAGTCATCCAGG
>DATDBV010000770.1:0-9227 GCA_036524715.1 Nakamurella sp.
GTCGAGAACGGACAAGATCTTGTCGAGGAGATTCGATGACGATGGCCGTCAAGTCAAGTGGAACCCTGTCGCCGGTATCGCGGCCGGCTCTGATGATTCCTGTCCCTGTCGGATCCGTCAGGTTCTCGTAACGACTCGACCATTGAACCGTTCTCAGCCTGTGCGCTGTGCTGATCCTGGCTGACCGTTCCGCAGAGCGCGGCCGCGCGCCCGTCGCGCATCCGCAGAGACCTTGGAGACACCATGAACGACGTCGAATTCCGGCCTGCCGTCCCGGCGCGCACCCGAAGCCGCAAGAAGATCATCCTGGCGACCATCGCGGTGGTCGTGGTGGTCGGCGGCGCGGTGGGGCTGGCCCTGTTCCAGCCGTGGAAGCTGTTCACCCGCAACACCGTCAACGAGGCGGTGCCGGTGGCTGCGGCTGCGGCTGCGGTGCCCGCGCAGGCACCGGTCACCGCCGGCCCCACGGCACCCGATTCGGTGGTCCAGGATCCGGCCACCCCGGCGGCCGAACCTCCGGCCGCCGAGCCGGTCGTGCTGGCTTCCGGGACTTTCGTGGACGGTGAGCACGCGACCACCGGCACCGCGACCATCCTGCAGTTGCCCGACGGCTCGAGATACCTGCGGCTGGAAAACTTCTCCACCAGCGACGGACCGGATGTGGACGTCGCCCTGTCCGATCAGCAGGCCGGTGGCGACGACTGGGGTAAGTACGACGACGGCCGGTACCTGCACCTGGGCGACCTGAAGGGCACCGACGGCAACCAGAACTACGAGATCCCGGCCGACGCGGACCTGTCCGGCCTGACCTCAGTGGTCATCTGGTGCGACAGGTTCAACGTGGCCTTCGGCACCGCCGCGGTCACCCTCTGATCCGAGGCGTCGCGTGCGTCGAGACAGTGGTCGGCTGACCAGATCCACAAGGACAGCTTTCTTCGGCTGCTGGTGTGGATGTGGGGAGGGGCCGCGTCGGGACCGGGCCGATCGCGGGTGCTGCCCGCCGGCCTGGCCGGCGAGATCCACACGGGCAGCCTTCTTGAGCTGCTGGCGTGGATGTCGGCGCGGGGAACGATGACTTCTCCCGCGGTTCCGGCACCGCGGATTCGGCGACGTCGATCGGGCCGGATGCACTGGCGAAGATCCCCACCGCAGCGACCCAATGGGCCAATCCGACGACGGCCGGCAGCCGAACCTTGTCATCCAAGAAGGCCCGCGCAGGTCGACGGCCCGCGGCGGGCCAACATACCTGTCAACGGACATCTGCACACTCGATCCGCGATCCGGGCCGGTTTCGGTGCGAAACGCCGGCAGGCGCGGACCGATGAGAATTTCGCGGCGCGGTTGTACGCCGAGCACGGCGGCCCCGTCCTTGGTCTACACGATCAAGCTGATCGAGGACCGGGCGGCCGCCGAGGACGTCACGAAGGAGACGATCATCCGGGCGTGGCGCACCCGAACGTGTTCAGCAACGGTCGGGGCTCGGTCCGCGCCTGGAAGAGGACTCGACACGGACACAGCGGCCGTCTGGTTCAGCTCACCCGGTCAGGTTGGCGGGGTCGAACTCCTTGGGCTCCACCAGCACCAGCCAGTTCCCGGTGTTGTCGCGCATGACCGCCTCCACCCCGTACGGGCGGTCGGCGGGTTCGGCCAGGAACGTCACGCCCTTCTCGACGAGCTCCTGGTGGGTCTTGCGGCAGTCGTCCACCCGCAGACCCAGTCCACCCATCTGGCCCTTCTCCAGCTGCCGGCGCACGAAATCGGCCGCTTCGGGCGCGAGCGGCGGACCCGGTGTCATCAGCGTGACCTGGAGTTCGGGCTGATCGGGGTGGCCGATGGTGACCCAGCGCGCGTCCGGGCCCATCGGCGCATCCATCCGGGGCACGAACCCGAGGACGTCGACGTAGAAGTCCCGGGTCGCGCTCTGGTCCAGGCAGTACACGGTGACCAGCGAGATGTTGGTGATCATGTCGACGACGGTAGAACGCGGGCCGGCGGCGATGCTTCTCCCAGATTGCGGAGCCGGTGTCCGCCGGCGTCCGGGTCGCCTTCACCGTCAGGTCGAGCCGGCTGGCTCAGTCACCCGGCTCGGAAGGGGCAGCCGCCACTATGTCAACCAGCGAGCAGTAGCTCAACGGCATGTTGCCGCTGCTCCGCAGCCAAAGGCGGCATCGCCGCCCGCGCCCGCACGATCAGGTCTACAGCCACCAGCATCGCATCCTCGTTGCCAGCGACGGCAACCAGGTTGCTGACCCGTGCGCCCACCGACTCGACGGCCCTGATCGCGACCACCACCGCGTCGAACAGGTCTTGCGCATCCCGCGTCATGTCAATGAGAGTGCGGCCGTGGGCGGGGTCGCGCTCGACCCCCACGTCATCCAGGCCCGACTCGAACAGGGCATCCACCTGGTCATCGTCCAAGATCCCGTCCAACGCCAGGACGAACGTGAACTCGCGCGCCATCACCCCTCCTCTAGGTGCTCATGCCGCCGGGCGAACCGGCGAATCTGCTGACCATGCACATCCTCATCCCGAGGTGTGGACCAGATCGCGAACGTCGCCCCGCAGACCTGGCACTCGACCTGCCCCCACCGGTGGCCCTTGTGGACCGTCGTGACCCGGAAGCCGTCACCAAGACCGCCGATGGCAGTGGCGACGGGCGCCTTGGGGTGCCGTCCTCTACTGACCATGCTTGTCGTCCATCGTGCTGGAGAGTATGCCGACCGGTCAGCAGGAGGAAATGAGCGACACTGCCCCGGACCCGGCCGCGGGCGAGAGGGACGAGACCGCAGACACCCGGATGGCCAACCGGGACAAGATCAGGCCCCGGCAGAATCCCCGATCATGGTCCAGGCGATCTTGCTTCCACAGGCTTCCGCCGTTCGGACGCAGGATCGCCGGTCACCCTCGGGTCCAGCGCGCCACTGATGAACAGGTAGCAGCCAGGGATGTGCGGGCCGCCCTGGGCCGCCCACCGATTGCGGTAGCCGGTCGGTGTCTCGCCGACCAGTTCGGTGAACCGGGAGGAGAACGAGCCCAGACTGGCGAACCCCACCGCCATGCAGATCTCGGTCACCGTCAGGTTGGCCGAACGCAGCAGGTCCTGGGCCCGCTCGATCCGCCGGCGGGTCAGGTACCGGATCGGGGTCTCCCCGTAGGTGGCGGCGAACGCCCGGGCGAAGTGGTATTTGGACATCCCGGCAAGCGACGCCAGCTCGTCCAGGGCGACCTCCGACCGGTACTCCCGGTCGATGTGATCGCGCGCCCGCCGCAGGTGTACGAGGAGCTCGGTGGGGACGTCCGGCCGCGACTGGAGGGCGATTCCCGACGTCGAAGCTCGCGTGCGGGCGCTCACCGGACCCACGCTACGCGCGGTCGACCGACCTGCGGGACATCCCGTAGGGGTGGGCCTACACCCCCCGCCCCGGTCGGTACAGCCCCCGACCCTTCGGGATCCGCACCCCTGGGGGAAATCGCTGCCTGACCCTCAGCAGGACCAGGGCTAGCCCTCTGACCTGCTCCTTCGAGAATTCCTAACGTCATTCCCAGACCAACGAAACGATCATCACATGATCATTTGAGGAGTCCGGAATGACCACCGCCACCCTGTTCTCGTCGCCCGTCGCCGATGTCGTGGCGACCGGCCCGATCGCCGCTTCCGCGCCGATCCGCAGTGCCCGGGTGGCCCTGGCCGGCGCGGCGATCTCGATTCCGCCGATCGTGTTGCTGCACCTGGATGCGCCGTCCGGGCTGTCCGCCGCGCGCACCACCATCAGCGACTACGCGGTGACCTCCCCGCTCGGCGAACCGCTGTTCGCCGCGACCGCCGGGGCGCTGGCGTTGGCCGGGATCGCCATCGTCCGGAGTCTGAGCCATGCGGCGGGAGTCGCGGCCATCCGGGTGCTGCTGGCCGGCTGGGCGCTCGCCCTGGTGACGGC
This sequence comes from Nakamurella sp., assembly GCA_036524715.1. Classification (GTDB taxonomy): domain Bacteria; phylum Actinomycetota; class Actinomycetes; order Mycobacteriales; family Nakamurellaceae; genus Nakamurella. The sequence goes on from DATDBV010000770.1 coordinate 3,936, forward strand.
GGCGGTCTTTCCCACCAATCTGCCGGGCACCCCTGGCGGCACGTCCTCCACGATCCACCTGATCGCCGGCGCCGTGGTGTTCGCACTGCTGCCGCTGGCGGGCTTCCTGCTCTGGCGACGGGCGGCGTTCGTCGACCCGTGGGTCGGTCGCGGGTTGCTCGCGGTGTCGCTGGTCAGCGGCGCGCTGAGCACGGCCCTGATCCTGAACCGGGTGCCCGGAGTGCTGGGTCTGGACCACCTCATGCTGCCGCCGGGGATCCTGCAGCGGGCCGCGGGTGCGGCCGAGATCGCGTTGGCCGCGGTGATCGCGCTGGTCCTGCTGCGTCACGCCCGGACCACCGCCCGATGACGGCCTCGCCCCGGCAACGACGACCGGAAGCACTCGATCTGCCGGTCTCCGCCCGCTCAAGCGACGTGGAAGGGCCGAGACCGGCAGAATCGATCCGGCACAGCCCGCCGAAAACCGGTGGCCGGCCCGGGTTGCGTCACCTACCGTGCCCAGCGTGGACGGTCGAACAGTCACGCTGGCCGTGTGCCGGGGCGGGACAATGCTCGGCGTCCTGCCATCGTTCCCGGTCCCGGAGCCGTGGTGGCGGCAGGTGGAGGACGTCGTCGACGGTGCCCGGGTCAGGTTCGGCTGCGACGTGACGGTGCTCCGGCTGCTCGCCGGCCCGTCATGGGGCGTCCCCGGGGGCGGAGCGGTGACCTACCTGGCCGAGGTCGACGACCGACCGCCCGTGCCGCTGGCGCCCTGGACCGGCCCGGACCCGCTGACCGAACAGCCGCTGCGGCTGCCGTTCGCGCGGCCGGGCGGTCCCGCCGCGGATCTGGGTTGGGCCCGGGGAGCGCTGGCCGCACAGGGCATCTCGCTGACCGGACCGCCCCGGCAGGTGCGCACGTGGAACCTGTCGAGCATCTGGCGACTGCCAACCGCTGCGGGCGACGTCTGGCTCAAGGTGGTGCCGCCGTTCTTCGACCACGAACCGCGGGTGCTCATCGCACTTGCCGGTGCCGCGGTGCCGGATCTGCTGGCCGCCGGCGATGGACGCAGCCTGCTGGCCGATGTGCCGGGGACTGACCAGTACGACGCGCGGGAGTCGCTGCCGGAGATGGTGCGGCTGCTGGTCGATCTGCAGACCCGGTGGATCGGCCGCACCGACCAGCTTCTCGAGCTCGGCGTGCCGGACCTGCGCGCCGCCGCGTTGCTCCCCCGGATCCGCCGGGTGCTGGACCAGCGTCGCGGCGAACTGTCGCCGGGTGAACGCGCATTCCTGGACGCCCTGGTGGCGGGCCTGCCGGCCCGGTTCGCCGAGATCGCCACCTGCGGGCTGCCGGACACGTTGGTGCACGGCGACTTCCACCCCGGCAACGTGCGCGGCACGCCCGGCCGGTTCGCCATCCTGGACTGGGGTGACAGCGGTGTCGGCAACCCGATGCTCGACCAGCTCGCCTTCGGTGCGCCGCTGAATCCCCCGGATCGTGTTGCCTGCGAACAGCTCTGGGCCCGGCTGTGGGGCGCGGCCGTGCCCGGGTGCGACGCCGACCGGGCCGCGGACCTGCTCCGCCCGGTCGGCGCCCTGCACGGGGCGGTGACCTACCAGCGGTTCCTCGAGCACATCGAGCCGGACGAGCATCCTTACCACGCGGGAGATCCGGTCGCGATGCTCCGGCTCGCGGCCGCGACGGCCAGGAACCGCGGCGCAGGCTGATCGCGTGCACGGCGAGGTCCGGTCAGGCGGCGAGCGGCAGCCGCACCTCGAACCGGCAGCCGGGTCCCTCGTTGTGCACGCTGATCCGGCCGCCGTGCGCCTCCACCAGTCCGCGGGCGATGGCCAGGCCCAACCCGGCCCCGCCGGCCGCCGACCCGGTTTCCGGCGAGCGCGCCGCCGCACCCCGGAACGCCACGTCGAACACCCGGGGCAGGTCGTCGGGGTCGATGCCGCCGCAGGAGTCCTGCACTGCGAGCCAGGCGTAGTCGCTGGTCTGCCCGGCCACCACAGCAACGGTCCCGTCGGACGGGGTGTGCCGGATCGCGTTGACCAGCAGGTTCCGGAGCACCCGGATGAGCTCGTGGTCCGACCCGTTGACGACCGGCCAACCCGGCTCGGCCGTGGCCGCCAGACGGACTCCCCGCTGCCCGGCGGCCGGCGCGGCCGCCTCCATGGCCTGCGCCACGAGCTCCTCGGTGGACACCGGTCCGAACGTCAACCGCAGGGCGCCGGCGTTGATCCGGGACAACTCGAACAGGTCGTCGACCATCGTGGACAGCCGGGTGGTCTCGGCGCTGATCCGCCGGGCATAGTCGGCCACCTCGTCGGGTTCGACCACCACCAAGTCCTCCAGGGCCTCGCTCATCGCGCGGATGCCGGCGAGCGGCGTGCGCAGGTCGTGGCTGACCCAGGCCACGAGTTGCCGGCGGGACGCCTCAGCCGCGCGTTCGGCGGCGCGTTGCTTCTCCGCCTCCATCGCGCCGATCGCGATCCGCCGGCCCAGGTACACCGCGACCGGGATCACCACCACCGCGATCAGCGCACACGCGGTCGCGGCGAACGCCAGCATCGGCGTGTACATGAACCCGCTGATGCCGACCACGAAGATCAACACCGCCACGATCGGGACGCCGACCAACGCCGCGATGTTCGCCGCCGCGGATCGGTTGCGCAGCAGGTGCAACACTCCGACCTCGACCGCGCCGGTGACCAGCGCCGCCAGCAGTGCCCACGGCAGGATGTGCAGCAGGTCGGTGAACAATTCAGCCGCCCGGGTCAGCGCGCAGGTCGCCGTCGAGCCGGTAGCCCACACCCCAGACGGTGACGATCCGCGTGGGGCGGGCCGGGTCGGGTTCGACCTTCTCCCGCAGCCGCCGCACGTGCACGGTCACCGTTGACTGGTCGCCGAACGACCAACCCCACACCTGCTCCATCAACTCCGTGCGGCTGAAGACCTGACCGGGATGGGCCAACAGAAAGTGCAGCAGGTCGAATTCGCGGCTGGTCAGGGTCAGTTCCACCCCGCCGCGGCGGGCGGTGCGGGACAGCGGACTCACCGCCAGTTCCCCATCGGCGCTGGTCACGTCCACCGAGGCGGCCGGCGGCCCGACCGCACCGCGGCTGCGTTCCAGCACCCGACCCACCCGCAACGCCAGCTCCCGCGGGCTGAACGGCTTGACCACGTAGTCGTCGGCCCCGTACTCCAGGCCGATCACCCGGTCCGATTCCTGACCGAGTGCGGTCAGCATGATCACCGGCACGGTGGAGGTCCTGCGAACCTCTCGGCACACCTCCAGCCCGTCCATGCCGGGCAGCATCAGGTCCAGCACGATCAAGTCCGGCTGGTGGGTGCGGACCAGCCGCAGGCCGGTCGGCCCGTCACCGGCCTCGAGCACGTCGTGCCCGTCGCGGGTCAGATACCGGCGCAGCACCTCGCGGACGGTGTCGTCGTCGTCGACCACCAGCACTCTGGACGGTGCGGACATGCACCCCTCCCTCATGCTGAATTTCCTTCGCGGGACACCTCGTACCTCTGTCGTCCCGCCGGACGTCGTTGATTCGCCGGCAGGCCTTGCGCAGCGAAGGAGCCATCCCGACGGTAGGTCCTGCGCGACCCGAACCGCCAGCCCACAGCCGGACCTACCCGGAACCGTAAGACTCCGCCAGCAGGTCGGTCAGCCGGGACGCCCAGCCGGGACCGGTCGCGGTCAAGGCCGCGGTCCGCCGATCGTCGGGCAACCGGGTCAACTCGATCAGCACATGGTCGTCGGCGAGCTGTTCGGCGACCCCTTCGCCCCACTCGACGACCATGGCGGCCGCGGTGAGATCGGTGTCCAGGTCCAGGTCGTCCAGTTCCGCCGCGCTGCCGAGCCGGTAGGCATCGACGTGCACCAGTGTGGTGCCATGCGGGTCGGCCGACGGGTGGACGCGGGACAGCACGAACGTCGGCGACGTCACCAGGTCGATCACCCCCATGCCGTCGGCGATGCCCTTGGTCAGCGTGGTCTTCCCGGCCCCCAGCGACCCCGACAGGATCACCAGGTCTCCCGGCCGCAGGCGCCGACCGAGCGCGACGCCGAGTGCATGGGTGTCGCCGGCGGCGTCCAGCACGATCATCGGCCGGCCCGGGACCAGTGGGACTTCCTGCGGGAGCCGAGTTCCCGGGCGCGAGCACCGTCGGCGGCACGTTGCAGCAAGGTGCGCAGCGCGTCGTTCGTGACGATCGGGTCCTCCATCATCATCATGTGGCCGGAGCCCTCCGCCACCACGATCTCCGCGTCCGGCAGCACCTCGGCGATCCGCCGCGACCGATCCAGCGGTGTCATCCGGTCCTGGTCCCCAGCGATGATCATCGTTGGGATGCCGGCCAGCGCCGGGATCGCCTCGGTCTGGTCATGCGCGAACAGGGCCGGCAGGAACTCGGCGATGACCTCGACCGGCGTCGAGGACACCATCTCGTCCAGGTAGTCGACCAGCGCACCGGAGACGTCCTTGCGGGAGAAGCCGAGGCTGCGGGTCAGCATCCACACCGCGTCCCGATTGCTGGCACGACCGCGTTCGAAGATCGCCGGATACCGCGAGCCGACCTCCTTGAGCACCTTGACCAGCGGGTTCCCGCCGGCGATCAGCAGCTTGCTCAAGTCGGACGGCTTGAGGTAGGTCGCGCCGGTGCACACCAGGCCGACGCCCGCGATCCGCTCGGCGAACAGATCGGGATCCTGCGCGGCCAGCGCGAAAATTGCCATGCCGCCCATCGAATGACCGACCAGCACGACGGGCCCGGTCGGTGCGGCGGTGTCGATGACGCTGCGCAGATCCGCGGCCAGGAAGTCCATCGTCGAGTGTCCCTCGGGTGCTCGGGTGGACTTCCCGTGTGAGCGGTGGTCGTAGAACACCAGCCGCGCCGCCGGTCGGGTGGCGGCGGTGCGCCGGGACTTGCGGGCGGTCGGCTCCGCGCCGGGCAACGCGCCGAACCCGGGTCCGGTCAGGGCCAGCCGCTGGTAGTGCCAGGAGCCCAGCCGAAGGGTCCAGCCGTGCGCGAAGATCACCGTGAGCGGTGCGTCGGCCGGCCCGACCTCCTCGACGTGCAGCGCGACCCCGTCCCGGGTGTCCACCGAATACGTGCGGTCCGCCGCCAACCCCTCGAACCCGGGGTCGTCGCCCGGTTCGATGAGCAACGCCGCCTGCGCGGCCTGGTACTTGCGCACGACGACGCGTTGCGCCGTGACGCCACCCAGCGCGGCGGCACCGAGGACGCCGCTGACGATCCCGGCCGTGCCGAGAATCCGGCCCAGCGTGCTCA
>DATDBV010000771.1:0-2281 GCA_036524715.1 Nakamurella sp.
TTCGACAACTCCCGCCGGCTCCGCGCCCTGGTCACCGAGCTTGAAGACCTGTCTCTACGCGTGCTCGACCAGGACCCCCGGTGGGGGCGCAAATAGCGGCCCAGACGTGCGGAAAGCGAGCTCGACCGGCCCGCAACCCGCGAACCGCCCGCAACCCCGCGAACCGCGAACGCGGTGACCGTCCAAACCGTCGACCGGCCTGTCGGCCGGGCGCAGGACGATCACCGCGCCGCCTCGAGCGCCCATCCCCGACGCTCGATCACCCTCCCCGGGTTATCCCACGGCGTCCCCTCTGCCGCCGTGGAGTCCTCATTTGGCCTTACCGGGCCAGTTCGCCGATCAGGTCGATCGCCGCCGGCCCGGTGTCCGGCAGCCGTTCGATCCAGACCCGCGCGATCGACTCACCCGGCGGCAGGTCACGGCCCAACCGCTCCTGCACCATCCCGGTGAGCAGATGGGTGCGGCGGGCGAGCATCGGTTCGCGGGCGGTCAGCACCACGGCCATGTGGTCGGCCAACCGGGCCAGGGTGTGACCCCCGTCGAACACGGTGCGCATGGCGTCGCCGGACAGGATCAGCGGCGTGAGGCGATCCCAGCCGGTCCGGCCGGCCAGGTTCAACCGGACGGTCACCAGCGCATGGGTGGCGGAGACCCTCGTGTCCGCCACATCGGCCGCCCGGTACACCTCGCCCAACCGGGTCCGCAGGTAGTCCACGGACACCAGACCGGTGAGCGGATCGAAGACGGCATGCCGGGGGGCTGTCATCCGTTCGGCCCAACCCAACGATGCCGCACGGTGAATGACGCCGTCAGCGATGTCGGGCAGCACGCAGCCCAGGCCGTCCAGGTCGGCCAGCGTCTCGCCGAGCGACACACCCTTCTCGGCGCGAACAGTCCCCAGCCGCTCCGCGGGGGCCCAGATGTTCCGACCCTGCAGGCAGGCCTCGCACAGCGCGTCGACCGCCGGGTGGTGCCAGTCCGAGACGAACGCCCAGCCCGCCGCGCTGGACTGCTGGAACCATCGATCTCGCAGTTCGGCGCTGGTCAAGGTGGTGACCCGAGGGAGTTGATCCATGTGTCCGGCGCCCTCCGTTTCTGCTCTCGTCGTCATCGGCGCGGATGCGGACAGAACTGAGCCCGCGTCGCTGCTGAAGGAGAGACGCGCCGGTCCAGCGGTCATCACGCGGCTTTCGGAGATTTCTTCGGCTTCTTCCGCCGAGCTCGACCCGGCCGGACCGGAACCTCCGTGCGCCCGGGGACCGGATTAGGCCATTCGTGATGTTCTGTTCCGGTCGACCGTGACGGATTGCCGTTTCGTGGGTGACAATGGCTGCGGAGCCACGGCGTGGTGTGGTCAGGCGGCCGGTCCGGTCACCCCACGGAGGCGATCGAGGAGGATTCCGGGGTGCCGGAGCAGGAAGCTGACGGGTATGTGGTCAGCGACCCCGAACTGATCACCCAGGTCCGCAACGGCGACCGGCAGGCCTTCGGTGAGCTCTACCGCCGGCACTCCGGACCGGCGACGACCCTGTCCCGTCAGTTCGCCCGGAACGCTGCCGAGGCCGACGATCTGGTCTCCGAATCGTTCGCCCGGGTGCTGGACAACCTGCTCGACGGCAAGGGCCCGGACTCCGCCTTCCGCGCGTACCTGTTCACCACGATCCGCAACACCGCTTACGACCGCACCCGCAAGGACAAGCGGCTGCAGTTCACCGACGACATGACCACCCATGACGCGCCGGTGCCCGGCGACGACCCGGTGCTCATGAAGATGGAGAGCGGGCTGGTCGCCACCGCGTTCGCGCAGCTGCCGGAACGGTGGCAGGCGGTGTTGTGGCACACCCAGGTGGAGGGGGAGTCGCCGGCGCAGGTGGGTGCGCTGCTGGGCATGGCCCCGGGCGCGGTGTCCTCGCTCGCCTTCCGGGCCCGCGAGGGTCTGCGCGAGGCCTATCTGCAGGCGCATCTGGCCGAGACCGCGGCCGAACAATGCCGGTCGACGGTCGAGCGGCTCGGCGCCTGGACCCGGGGCGGGCTGTCGAAGCGGGAGACCCAGCAGGTCGACGCGCACCTCAAGACGTGTGATCGGTGCCGCGCCCTGGCCGCGGAGCTCCAGGAGGTCAACCACAATCTGCGCGGCCTGCTCGCACCCCTGCTGCTCGGCGGCGCCGCGGCCGCCGGATACCTGGCCACCCTTGGTCCGGTCACCCCGCTCGCGGTCCCCGGCACGCTGGCCGGTGGAGCCGCCGGCGGGTCGGCGGCGTCGGCGGGCGGCTCGGGCGGC
>DATDBV010000772.1:0-10806 GCA_036524715.1 Nakamurella sp.
CCTCGGGGTTTCAACCAGTCCGCGAGGTCGGCCTTCACCTTTTCTGCCTGCTCGCGGGTGTGGCACATCGCCACGTAATCGTCGGCGTATCTAGTTCCCTCCTCGGTCGGCGTGAACACCTCCTTTTCGACCACCCCGGCCCTCAACCACTTGCCGATCAGTTCCCTGGCAGGAACGAGTCGAGTGCGTCGAGAAGTCTTTGGTGGTCAATTCTGTCGAACGCGGCCGACAAGTCGGCATCAAGAATCCACACCCGCCGGGCACGGGGCCCGTTCAGGGTGGAATACAAAGAACCGATCGCGTCGGCGCAGCTGCGGCCCGGGCGGAACCCATATGAGCGTGGTTCAAACCGGGCCTCCCACTCTGGTTCCAGCGCATTGCGGACCCGTGCCTGATGACACCTGTCCATGAGCACGGGGATACCGAGCGGTCGCTGCTTTCCGTTGGCCTTCGGGACGTACACGCGTCGGACCGGCAACGGGTCCCAGGACGAGCGTGAGCGGTGCACCCGCACCGCGATCTCCGCCCTGGCCCATGACGACAAGGCAACCTCGCCGTCGATCCCGGCCGTCCGACGCCCGGTGTTGCGCTGGGTGACTTGCCGCACGCTGATCAGCGTGTTCGACCAGGACCCCAGCATCATCTTCTGCAGCGACCGGACCGTGGCCCAGTTCTGCTCCCGCGTCGCCTTGAAGATCCGCCGCCGCAGTCTGGCTACGTTCTCCTCATGGACACGCCAGACAACGGCGTCCCAATCGAAGACGTCCTCGGGTCCGTTCACCTTGGTGGTGTCCAACTTGCCCCTCGGTTCACCGGTCAAGCCGGCTTCGGTGTTCAAAGGCTCACCTGCCCACGTCAGCGCCCTTCCGGGCCCGGCCGCCAGACCGGCATCCGGCCGGTTCCCCGTGACGACCGCCTGGAGCAGCAGCCATTTGTCACGAGTCCCGCTGCCTTTCGGCCACCGGCATCTGCTTCTTGGGCATCCTGTCCCGCCGAGGGATTCCGCCCCTCTCACGATCGGCCTACCGGACCACGAGAGCCCGGACCCCGGCGGGGTTTCCACGTTCCACGCACGCGAGACACGGCCGGGGTGGGCGCTCCCTAAACCCCGAGGCCAGCGGTGTTCACGCGACCGGCTCGGGTCGTCTCCGGTCGCCGCTTGCCGCCACTTCCAGCGGCTTGGCCCTGTCACCCGGTATTCGTTCCGTCGTTCCGGGCTTGCGATGACGAGGCATCATCGGGAGTTCACTCACGTTCGCCCGTCCGGCCTTCCCCTCACCCGGTTGCTCCCCCGGACGGAGCGGGGGCCCTTGGGCTTCTTCCTCGAGCTCCGCACCCTCACAGGCAGGACCTGCGAACGCACGTCGAAGCGGGGACCGATCTCGAACACTGATCAGGAACTACGCTCCCGGCATTGCCGGCCTCCAACCTGCGAGTTCACTCGCGATACGCGACCTCGTGTCGCACCGCGCTGGTCGTACTGCAGCCACAACCCCGGCTCGGTCACCCACGGCCGGTGCGTCCGGGCCTGGCCCAGCCGGAACCGCTGCTTGGCCGCGGCGACCGCCCGCCGCGAGGACCGCGGCGAACCGTCATAACCCATCAGCAGCAGATCCTCATGGGCCTTGTCGGCCCGGATCTTGCCCTTGGACTTCTCGACCCACTCCTCGATCTTGGGCAGGAACTCGTCGATCAACCGCGGCCGCCGTGCCCGCTGGCACGCACCCCCGGCGTCCCGCTCGGCGACCAGCCGGGCCACCGTGTGGTGCGAGCACCCCGCCAGCTCGGCGGCCGCCCGCAACGAACCGGTCAAATCGTACGCAGCAAGTATCTCCATCGATTCCTCGGCAGACTTCAAGTGGTCCCTCCTGGGGCTCGCTCCGGCGCATCAGCACCGCCAAGCGGACCCCAGGAGTGACCCCGACCGCGGGACGCGGTCAAGATCGGACCAGGCGTGTCGGATCAACACCCAACCAAACAGTTGGGCAACAACGTGGCCACCAGCGGGCAGAAACCGTGGCCGTCAGTGGGCACTTTCGTGGCCGCCTATGGGCAGTTTTTCATGGCCGTCGTCATGCTGTCACGCCGCCGAGTCGATGGCTTGGTCGTATGCGATAGCCCGGCCGCGCAGAGGGTGAGCAGGGCTACGAGAGTGGACGTGCGCCGGCCCGGCACGTTGGTAGCGGGGGTCCGGTCGGTTTGACGACGAGCCGTTCCCGCAGAGTCGACGTGCCGTAGCCACCGACGCGCTCGCGGACCAACCGCACCGCACCTCGCCGTGTCCGCAGGAGGCACCTTCGCGAGTTGGTTGGTGGGTCGTTCTAGGGTCTGGATCCAAGTTGTGCCGGGTAGCGCAGGTTGCGGAGGCCTAGGATGGTGGCGCGTTCGTCTTCGGACAGTCCACCCCAGATGCCGTACGGCTCGCGAGTTCTCAGCGCCCAGCTGGCGCATTCACCGACTACGGGGCAGGTCTGACAAATGGTCTTTGCGTGGTTGATGCGCTGGGTCTTGGCTCGTCGGCTTTCGCCGGGCGGGTGGTAGAAGAGGTTGACGTCCATGCCGCGGCAGCCGCCGAAGGTTTGCCACTCCCAGTCCTCGCCGACGGCCCGCCGCAGCTGGTGAGGGTCGAGCGCAAGCGGGAGTTTCGTGGCGTTGGGCCACACGGGCAGTCGGTCGTCGAGTGTCACGAATCCCCCTTTCATACGCGGTCGAAGACCGACGGGCTCATCCCACCAATGCGGTCGGGTGCGGTCCGAATAGGCCCGCCGTCGCGCCAGGTCGGACGGGTGATGGCGCAGAGTCGCGGAAGTCCCTCGAAGGACCTGCGGCGGACATGCCGCCACCTCACTGGCCAAGCCGACCTGCTCCGCATCGCCTCAGTCCGGTCTTCGGATCAGACGTGGTGACCATGCCGGCCTCGCGGGCGATGTCGTTCGGTCTCACCGACCAAGAGATCGTTGGTCAGCCGATTGGCTGAGAGATCCGGTGATGACCCGAGTAGCGTCCTGACCCGTGAACGAACAAGAACAAGGTCAGCGTGGGCTTCTGGTCACTCTGCGGGCTGACATCTCAGATGACGAGAATCGGGCGGTCGCCGACAAGATCCGGGAGTTGGACGGCGTTGTCGATGTTCAGGACTTCGTCGCCGACCCGGGTGGCGCCGCCCTGGAGATGAACGATGCCCGGTGGCGTGAGCGCATCGTTCATCTCCTGGACGACGAAGGGGTTTGAGACCCGATCGGACTCAGGATCGAGCGAGACCGGCGGCTTCCCGGGCCAGCGATTCGACCAGTGTCCAGTCTCCGCCCGCAACGGCGTCGTCCGGGGTGATCCAGGAGCCGCCGACGCAGGCCACGTTGGGTAGCGCGAGGAACTCGGGAGCGCTGCCAAGGTCGATCCCGCCGGTGGGACAGAACCGGAAGTTCGGGATGGGACCGGCGAGGGCCTTGAGATAGGCGGTGCCGCCGGCAGGCTTGGCCGGGAAGAACTTCCCGTGATCAAGGCCGCGTTCCATCAATGCGATCACCTCAGAGGCGGTCGCGGCCGCGGGCAGCGGCGCGGCACCGCTGTCCAGCATGGAGTCGAGCAGGCGTGGGGTCGCGCCGGGGCTGACCAAAAACTGCGCCCCGGCCTTGACCGAAGCCGTGACGTCCTCGGGACTCAGGACGGTGCCGGCTCCGACGATCGCGCCGGGAACCTCCTGCGCGATGCGCTGGATCGCCTCGAGGGCGCACGGCGTCCGCAGGGTGACCTCGAGGACGGTCAGGCCACCGGCGACGAGCGCCGTGGCGAGCGGAACGGCGACGGAGCTGTCCTTGATCACGATGACCGGAATGACCGGGGCGCGATCCAGCAGTTCACCGATGCTAGGCGTGGGTGTTGTCATCTCGATCTCCAATACATTTGTTCAGCGGGGATGGGAGCCGGCTGGTTGCGGCTCCCGTGAGGTGGCGGCGGGCAGGCCGAAAACGGCTGCGCCGGTGTCGGCTGCACCGGCCGCGTGGCGGAAGACGTTGAACAGTTCGCGGCCGGTGCCGGAGTAGTTCTCGTCGTCCGGGGGCGCGCCGGCGGGTGATCGATCGGCGAGCTCGTCGCCACCCGTCTCGACCTGCAGTGTTCCTGTCTCGCTGTCGAGTCGGACGAGGTCTCCGTCCCGGATGCGACTCAGGATTCCGCCGACGGCGGCTTCCGGTGTGACATGGATGGCCGCCGGCACCTTGCCGGAGGCGCCGGACATCCGACCGTCGGTCACCAGCGCGACCCGATGCCCACGGTCCTGGAGAACGCCCAGAATCGGGGTGAGCTTGTGCAGCTCGGGCATCCCGTTCGCCCGCGGCCCTTGGTAGCGGACGACGACCACCACGTCCCGCTCGAGCTCGCCCCTGCTGAATGCCTGGGTGACCTCCGCCTGATCGTCGAACACCCGGGCCGGTGCGGTGATCACCCGGTGGGCGGGCGCGACGGCCGACACCTTGATCACCGCTCGGCCGAGGTTGCCGGTCAGCACGCGCAGTCCCCCGTCCTTGGTGAACGGGTCGGCAACCGGTCGTAACACGTCCAGGTCCAGACTTCGGGTCGGCCCGGCCTGCCAGATCACCGAACCATCGGCGGCGAGGAACGGCTCCTGCCGGTACCTGTCGAGGCCGTGACCGGCGACGGTGTTCACATCGGCGTGCAGCAGCCCGGCGTCCAGCAGCTGGCCGATGAGGAACGACATGCCACCGGCCGCCTGGAAGTGGTTCACGTCGGCCTGACCGTTGGGGTAGACCCGGGCGAGCAGCGGGATCACCGCAGACAGGTCGCCGAAGTCTTCCCAGGTCAGGCTGATACCGGCCGCCGCCGCCACGGCGACAAGGTGCATCGTGTGGTTCGTCGAGCCGCCGGTCGCGAGCAGACCGACGACCGCGTTCACGACCGCCTTCTCGTCCACGATCTGACCCATGGGCGTGTATGACGGCCCTGTCGCGGTGATTTCGGTGACCCGCCGGGCGGCGGCCGCGGTCAGCGCCTCCCGCAGGGGCGTTCCGGGGTTCACGAAGCTGGACCCGGGCAGGTGCAAGCCCATGATCTCGACCAGCATCTGGTTCGAGTTGGCCGTGCCGTAGAAGGTGCAGGTGCCGGGCCCGTGGTACGAGGCGGCTTCCGCCTCGAGGAGATCTTCCCGACTGGCCTTGCCCTCGGCGTAGAGCTGGCGGACCCGGCTCTTCTCGGCGTTGGACAGACCCGAGGTCATCGGTCCCCCGGGGACCAGGATGGTCGGTAGGTGACCGAACGCCAGGCCACCGATCAACAGCCCGGGCACGATCTTGTCGCAGATGCCCAGAAGAAGCGTCCCGTCGAACATCTCGTGGGACAACGCGACCGCGGTGGCCATCGCGATGACGTCCCGACTGAACAGCGACAGTTCCATCCCGGCGTGACCCTGGGTGACGCCGTCGCACATCGCCGGCACTCCACCGGCGAACTGCGCGATCGCCCCGGCCGCGGCGATCGCCCGCTTCAGCGTGCGCGGGTAGCTCTCGTACGGCTTGTGCGCCGACAGCATGTCGTTGTACGAGGACACAATCGCGACGTTCGCCTTGCGTCCGCGGCGCAGATCAAGCTTCGTGCCCGGTTCGGACGCCGCGAACCCATGGGCCAAGTTCGCGCAGCCGAGCTCCGTCCTGGCCGGGCGATATCGGGCCGCACCGGCGATCCGGTCCAGATACCGCTGCCGGGTGATCGCGCTCCGGGCCACGATCCGGTCGGTCACCGCGTGGACGACGGGATGCAGCTGCGGGGTTGCGGTCACGTCGCCGACCCGGACGCGGTCGTCGGCCGGGCGGCGCGGGCGGACACGCGGGGTGGTGGCGTGATCCTGACCTGGCTCATCGTCATTGACTCCTTTGCTATTGATACTGGGCTGGTGAGACTGACCCGAGTGCGGCGGGGAAGGATCGGATCTAGGTCAGCAGGTCGCCGAGCGGGGGCGCGGACGACGTTCCCGGATGCGTGGAGCCCAGGACGCTGGAGCCCTCCTCGGGTGTCAGGCCCAGGCGCGTAATGATGTCGGCGGCCTCCTCGGCGGGCTTACGTCCCAGGGCGACCTCGAGCACGTTCTCGTCGGGGCCGGGCGGCTCGAGGGTGGCGATCTGGGTGTCGAGCAGAGCCGGCGGCATGAAATGGTCCTGCCGGGCGCTCATCCGTTGATTGATGGTTTCCCGGTCGCCGGTGAGGTGCACGAAGATCACGTGATCACCGCGCATCCGGTCCCGGTAGATTCGCTTGAGCGCCGAACACGTGATGATGCCGGGGAGGCCGGCGGCGGTGTGTTCGGTGATCCATGCCGAGACCTTGTCCAGCCAGGGCCAGCGGTCCTCGTCGGTCAGCGGAACGCCTGCGCTCATCTTGGCGACGTTCGCCGCAGGGTGCAGGTCGTCGCCCTCCTCCAGGTCCCAGCCGAGCTGACCGGCCAGGATGCCGGCCACCGTCGACTTGCCGGAGCCGGACACGCCCATGATCACCAGAACCGGCTGCTGATCAGTTGTATCGGTAGCCATTGATGTATCGCTCCTTTTGTCGCCGGCAATCTCGATTCGAAGGGACATGCGGGTCAGATCACCAGGGACAGGAGCAGGACGCCGGCCAGGCCGCAGACCGAGATGAGGCAGTCCATCACCGTCCAGGTCTTCAGGGTCTGCCCGATGGTGGTGCCCAGGTACCCCTTGACGAGCCAGAACCCGGCGTCGTTGACGTGCGAGAGGAACAGCGAGCCGGATCCGATGGCCAGCACCATCAGCGCGACGTGCGGGCTGGTCAGGTCGGCGGCCACGGGGGCGAGGATGCCGGCGGCGGTCACCGTGGCGACGGTGGCCGAGCCGGTGGCGACGCGGATGAGCACGGCGACCACCCAGGCCAGGAACAGCACGGACAGGCCCGAGCCCTGCACCGCGTCGGCGATGACCTGGCCGATTCCGGTGCTGATCAGCACCTGCTTGAACCCGCCGCCCGCGCCGACGATGAACACGATGCCGGCGATCGGTGGCAGCGAGGTCTCCAACGTGTCGGCGATCGCGTCGCGGTTCATCTTCCCGCCCCGACCGAGGATGACGATCCCGGCGATCACCGCGATGAGCAGCGCCATCGCGGGCAGGCCCAGGAAGTGCACGATCGACCGGATGGCCGAGTCGGAGCCGGGGGCGAACACGTCCCACAGCGCGCTGGCCAGCATGAGCACGACCGGGATCAGGATGCTGACCAGCGCGGCGACGAACGTCGGCCGGGGGCGCTTGGTGATGTCCTCGCCCCGGTCCTCGGCGGTGACGTACAGGTCGGGCACCGGCACCGGAGCCCATTTGGCGGCGAACGTGCTGAACAGCGGGCCGGCGATGATGACGGTCGGGATCGCCACCAGGACGCCCAGGGCCAGGGTCAGGCCGAGGTTGGCGCCCAGCGCGCTGATCGCGACCAGCGGACCGGGGTGCGGCGGCACCAGTCCGTGCATCGCGGACAGGCCGGCCAGGGTCGGGATGGCGATCCGCATGAGCGAGAGACCGGACCGGCGGGCGACCAGGATGATCACCGGCATCAGCAGGACCAGGCCGACCTCGAAGAACATCGGCAGCCCGATCAGCGCGCCGACCAGCGCCATCATCCACGGCAGCGAGCGTGGGCTGGCCCGGTTGACCAGGGTGTCCACGATCCGGTCGGCGCCGCCGGAGTCGGCCAGCAGCTTGCCGTACATGGCCCCGAGGCCGATGAGGATGCCTACCCCGCCCATGGTGTCGCCGAAGCCCTTCGCAAAGGCGGCGACCGACTCGGACAGACCCATCCCGGCGGCGATGCCCACGCCGATCGCGCCGATCATCAGTGCCAGGAAGGCGTGCAGCTTGAAGTAGGTGATCAACAGCACGATCACTGCGATGCCGCCCAGGGCGGCCAGGATCAGCTGCGTGTTGGAGCCGGTGGGCACGACCGGGTCAGGAGCGGCCAGGAGTAGTGGCACGGACATTGGGCCTCCATGAGTTCCAAGATCGGACGGATTCGCCTGCCAACCAGACGGTGGCGTGGCACTAAGCATCTGACTTGACATAGAGTGGCAGAAAGATCATGTGTAAGCAAGACCTTGGGCTGATAAATACTACGAATATTGCTCCTAGCTTTCGGACACTTGCGCCAGCCGTGGCCGCGCGAGTCCAGGCGCGGGTGTCCACCCCACGCTGACGGTCCGCCGCACCACCGGACCGGTGCCACGCTGAGGCCAGGCTCGTTGCCGGGCCGCACTGTCTCACGGCCGGCAAGTCCGACCGCCCCAAAGGCTAGCGCGTCCAGGCGCCGTCTGCGCCGGACAGTAGGTGCTGCAGCACGGCACATTGGACATCCGGTTGATGGTGCAGCTCGCGGGGATGATCGCCGCCGGGGTCCTCAGCGAGGACTTGGTGCTGCTCGGCGCCGCGCTGACGTCGGGGTCACCCCGCTGCATGCCAACGCCGATTTCCGCCCCATGAGTTGGCCGCAAGGTGGAGGGAGCCGACTGGTCTGGTCTGGTCTGGTCTGGTCTGGAACCGTGATGCCTTGTGGGATGGGCTGATTCGGGGTCCGCGGCATCGTGCTCGCCTCACTCGACATGCTGTACGCGTTCCTGCCGGCTGGGCCGCCGACAACGCCGTCAGCGTCACCACCGTCGGTTGGCTGCTGGCGCTGCGGGCCACCATCACCGTCATCAGCCGCATCGGTCTGGGCCGTCTCGGGGTATGAGGTCCAATCGGTGCGAAAACAACGTCAGTGAATCGCCCCGCCGGGCATCCCGCTTCACCCAAGCGCATTGCGCTGCGACCTTGGGTTTGCGGGGTAGAGCCGCCGCTGGGGTGAATCCCGGTGAAGTCCCCCTCCTTTCGAGTGCTCACCACCAGCCGCGGCGGGTTCGCTGCCAGAGGTCGCAACCCTTCGTGGATCCAGCGCGGACGCCGCGACAGGGTGGAAGTTCCGCCGGGGCAACCTGCTCGTCGGTCTCCGCGTCGTAGACCAGGAGCTCGGGGCGGAGTTCGTAGGCGTTCATGAAGACCTCGCAGTCGCAGAAGCCGCCGACGTCGCCGAGGCGCTTCTCCAGGGCCGTCGCGCGGGGCGCACGACGGTCGCGGAACCGCGCTGCCCAGCGCAGCGTGTTGTCGCAGCCGAACTCGTCGACGACGCGGGCCATGAAGCAGAGCAGGCACTCCGACGGGTGTGGCTCGACGAGCTGCTCCGCGATGCCGCGCAGTTCCTGCTCGAGATCTGCGACGAAGTCGTTCGACATGGGCTCCCCTTGGGATCGGTGATCGAAGGAGTCCAGGACTACCAGCGACCACTGACAGTCCCCTTGTCCCGCACTCGAGCACGACCGGGAGGCGAATCGACGGAGGAGTTTGTGTCCGTCGCATCGGGCCGGAGGGACCGAAAGTCCTCCCTCGATCGGCAGCCGCCCCCTGCGGCGCCCGGACGCCCGCCCTTTGTCCCACTTCAACGTATAACGCACCCGGGGGCTTGCGGCAAGCCCCCGGTGACGGCGCAGAATCGCCCACCGTTGCAGTTTTCGAGGACGCGGGGGTAAGGCGCATGCCGGGATCGACGAACACCAGGAACAGCCGAGACGTCGCGGTGGCGACCGCGTTCGACCTGCCGGACCGCCTGGCCGCCAAGGGTGACGCCATGCTGATCGCGGCGGACGAGGAGCACTTCACGGCCATCGCGGACACCCTCGCCGAATCCATCGCCGAGTTGGACGAACGGCTGGCGGTCGCCCGACTGTCGCGCGGCGCCGGCGGTCGGGAGGCCGGTCAGGAGGCGATGGAACGCGACCAGGAGATCCATCGGCTCACCGCCCGCCGCCGCACCCTGCGCCGCTACGGCCTGGACCTGTGCCTGGGGCGAGCCGTCCGGGAGGGCGACCCCGAGCCGGTCTACGTCGGCCGGCTGGGCCTGCGGGATGGCGCCGGCCGCCCGTTGCTGGTCGACTGGCGCTCCCCCGCCGCCGAACCCTTCTTCGGCGCCACCCACGCCAACCCGATGGGTCTGGTCAGCCGCCGTCGCTACCGCTGGACCCGCGGCCGGATCACCGACTACTGGGACGAGGTGTTCACCCCGGACGGTCTGGCGCACCACGCCGCCCTGGACGACCAGTCCGCCTTCATCGCCAGCCTCGCCGGCAGCCGAACGGACCGCATGCGTGACGTCCTGGGCACCATCCAGGCCGACCAGGACGCCATCATCCGGGCCGGATCGGCCGGCGCCCTGATCGTCGACGGCGGCCCCGGCACCGGGAAGACGGTCGTCGCCCTGCACCGCTCGGCCTACCTGCTCTACGCCGACCCGCGGCTGGGTCACCGGCGGGGCGGCCTGCTGTTCGTCGGGCCCCATCAGCCCTACCTGGCCTATGTGAGCGACGTTCTGCCCAGCCTCGGCGAGGAGGGGGTGCAGACCTGCACCCTGCGCGACCTGGTCGTCGAAGGGGCCGCCGCCACGACCGAGAGCGACCCGGAAGTCGCCCGGCTCAAGTCATCGGTCGACATGGTGAAGGCGATCGAGAAGGCGGTCCGCTTCTACGAGGAACCGCCCACCGAGCCGACGACGGTCAGCACGCCATGGGCCGAGTTCGAACTGTCGGCCAATGATTGGGCGCAGGCGTTCGACGCGCCGGAACCCGGCACACCGCACAACGAGGTCCGCGAGCAGATCCTGGACGCACTCGTCACGTTGCTGGCCGACTCCGACGTCAGCGACGCGCCCGCCGAGCGGCTCCGAGAGTCGTTGCGGCGCAACCGCGACCTGAACGTGGCGGTCAACCGGGCG
>DATDBV010000773.1:0-5994 GCA_036524715.1 Nakamurella sp.
GGCCCGGGCAGGCCCAGGACGCCGGGATCGCCACCGTCTACCAGGAAGTCAACCTGGTGACGAATCTGTCTGTTGCCGAGAACATCATGCTCGGCCGCGAACCCCGCCGGTTCGGCGCGGTCGACTTCCGCCGGATGCGCAGGCACGCCCGGTCCGTGCTCGAGTCGATCCACCTGGACATCGACCCCGGTTCGGTGCTGGGCTCCCATTCGCTCGCCGTGCAGCAGCTCGTCGCGATCGCCCGGGCCATCGATGTCGATGCCCAGGTGCTGGTGCTGGACGAACCCACCTCCTCGCTGGACGTCAAGGAGGTCGCCGAGCTGTTCACCGTCATCCGGCGGGTGCGGGACCAGGGTGTCGCGGTGCTGTTCGTCTCGCATTTCCTGGACCAGGTCTACGAGATCTCGAACCGGATCACCGTGCTGCGCAACGGCGAACTCGTCGGCGAGTACCCGGTATCCGAACTGCCCCGGCTGCAACTGATCTCCAAGATGATCGGCAAGGAGCTGTCCGCGCTCGATGCGTTGGAGGAGGGCACCAGGCGCGAAGCCGCCGACCACGCCGCGGGCGAGCCGTTCCTGACCGCCGAACAACTCGGCCGCAAGGGCTCCATCAACCCCTACGACCTGCAGATCCACCCCGGCGAGGTGGTCGGCCTGGCCGGCCTGCTCGGATCCGGACGCACCGAGATGGCGCGCCTGCTGTACGCGGCCGACCGGGCCGACAGCGGCAGCACCACCATCGGCGGCAACGTCGTCAAGCTGCGTTCACCGCGGGCCGCGCTCGACCACCGGATCGCGTTCGCATCCGAGAACCGCAAGGCAGAGGGCCTGATCGGCGACCTGACCATCCGCAGCAACATCGTGCTGGCCATGCAGGCGTCCCGGGGGTGGCTCCGGCAGATCCCACGCAAGCAGCAGGACGAGCTGGCCGCCAAGTACATCAAGGCCCTCGACATCCGCCCCGCCAACCCCGAGGCGCTGGTCAAGAACCTGTCCGGCGGCAACCAGCAGAAGGTGCTGCTGGCCCGCTGGCTGATCACCGAGCCACGGCTGCTCATTCTCGACGAACCCACCCGCGGCATCGACATCGGCGCCAAGGCGCAGATCCAGCGGCTGGTCGCGTCCCTGTCCGACGACGGCATGGCGGTTCTGTACATCTCCGCGGAACTGGAAGAGGTGCTTCGGCTTTCGCACCGCATCGCGGTGCTCCGGGACCGGCACAAGGTGGCCGAACTGGTCAACCAGAGCGTCACCGTCAACGACGTCATGCAGATCATCGCCGGCGAGGCGACCACGGGAGAGGCACGACCGGCATGAAGACCATCGTGAGTCATCGACTCTTCTGGCCCGCGGCCGTGCTGGCCGCGCTGTTGCTGGCCAACCTGATCGTCAATCCCAGCTTCCTGTCCATCACCCTGATGGACGGCAACCTGTTCGGACCGCTGATCGACATCCTGCGCCGGGCCGCCCCGATCGTGCTGGTCGCCCTGGGCATGACGCTGGTCATCGCGACCCGCGGCATCGACCTTTCGGTGGGCGCGGTGGCCGCCATCTCCGGTTCGTGGGCATCGATGTACATCATCTCCTCCGGTGACCGGCTCTCCGTGCAGGTGGTGCTGACCGCGGTCGCGGTCGCCCTGCTGATGGCCCTGGTCGCCGGCATCTGGAACGGCTTCCTGGTCTCGGTGCTGGGCATCCAACCCATCGTGGCCACCCTGGTGCTGATGACCGCCGGCCGCGGCTTCGCCCAGATCATCACCTCGGAGAAGATCCTCTACCCGGACAACTCCCCCGCCTACAAACTCATCGGCGGCGGCTACCTGCTGGCTGTCCCGTTCTCCATCCTGCTCGCCGGCGGCATCTTCGCGCTGACCGCGGTGCTGACCCGCAAGACCGCGCTGGGCACCCTGATCGAGTCGGTCGGCGTCAACCCCGAGGCGAGTCGGTTGGCCGGCGTCCGGTCGCGGTCCATCACCTGGACCGTATACATCTTCAGCGCCCTGTGCGCCGGCCTGGCCGGCCTCATGCTGACCTCCAACTCGACCTCGGCCGACCCGAACTCGATCGGCCTGTTCATCGAGCTGGACGCGATCCTGGCGGTCGTCATCGGCGGCACATCGCTGGCCGGCGGCCGCTTTTCGCTGGCCGGCACGCTGATCGGCGCGTTCATCATCGAGGCGATGGACGCCTTCGTGGTGATCGCCATCTCGCCCCGCACCACCGACGTCTTCAAGGCCTGCGTGGTCGTCGCGGTGTGCGTCCTGCAGTCGCCGGACGCCCGGCGGGTGCTGTTCGGACGGTTCCGGCGACGCCCACCGAAGGAGCCGGCGCCGGTCGCGACCAAACCCGCCGCCCCGCCGCCGCCGCAGGCCCCATCGTCCGTGGGCGCCGCAATCACCACCACCACCACCCCCGCCACCGTGCCGAGCCGAGGAGACGTCCGATGACCGCCGGAACTTCGCTCCGCCCCACGGCCGAGCCTCGCCGCCCGTTGCGCCGGCTGGAGCCGTACTCGCAGGTCGGCGCGGCCGCCCTGCTGTTCCTGGTGCTGCTGGGGGTCGGCGCGGCGCTCTACCCGAATTTCGTGTCCGGGCAGGCGCTGATGGACCTGCTGATCAAGAACGCGTTCCTGATCCCGCTCGCGGTCGGCATGACGTTCGTCATCCTCACCGGCGGCATCGACCTGTCCGTCGGCGCGGTGATGGCCCTGGGCACGGTGGTGGCCGCCACCCTGCTGCAGCAGGGCTGGCCGGCGTGGCTGGTCATCCCGACCGTGCTGCTGGTCGGGGTGGTGCTCGGCCTGCTGGTCGGCGGAATGATCAACAAATTCAAGATCCAACCGTTCATCGCCACGCTGGCCGCGATGTTCTTCGCCCGCGGCATGTGCCTGGTGATCACGGACCGATCGATCGCCATCGACGACGGCTTCTTCAAGTGGATCAACCTGGCCAAGATCAGCCTCTGGGAGTCGTCCACCACCAACGCCCGTGGCCGGGTCCGGGTCACCGACGTCACCATCACCCCCTCGGTGCTGATCGCCATCGGCCTGGTGGTCGTGGCCTTCGTCGTCCTGCACTACACCCGGTTCGGTCGGACGGTGTACGCCATCGGCGGCAGCGAGTCATCCTCCCGCCTGATGGGCCTGGCGGTGAACCGGACCAAGGTGTCGGTGTACGCGATCAGCGGCCTGTGCGCCGCGCTGTCCGGTCTGCTGTTCACCTTCTACACCGCCTCCGGCGACCCTGTCGCCGGCATCGGTTACGAACTCAACGCCATCGCCGCGGTCGTCATCGGCGGCACCCTGCTATCCGGCGGGTACGGCTACGTGCTCGGCTCGCTTCTCGGCGTGCTGACCATCGGGGTCATCTACTCCTACAAGGAGTTCGACGGCGACCTGAACACCGGATGGACCCGGGTGATGGTCGGGGCGCTGCTGTGCTTCTTCATCGTCCTGCAGCGCGTCATCGTCGCCCGACGACGGCGATGACCACCTTGGTGCACACGACGAAGTCCGCGCCGGCCACGACAAGTCGATTGGAACATTCATGAGCGTCACCTTGGACATCCGGGCCACGGTGGAAGGTTTGCGGCGGTCGGTGAGCGACCTGCACGCCGAACTGCCCCGCAACGAACTGGTCATCTGGACCGCTGGTAACGTCTCCGCCCGCGTCCCCGGTCGGGACTTGTTGGTCATCAAGCCCTCCGGCATCAGCTACGACGAACTCACACCGGAAGCCATGGTGGTCACCGACTTCGACGGACGACTGGTGGAGGGCGACCGGAACCCGTCGTCGGACACCGCTGCCCACGCCTACGTGTACCGGCACCTGGCCCGCGTCGGCGGCGTCGTGCACACCCACTCGCGGTACGCCACCGCGTGGGCGGCCACCGGCGAGCCGATCCCCTGCGTGCTCACCATGATGGCCGACGAGTTCGGTGGGGCGATCCCGGTCGGCCCGTTCGCCCTGATCGGCGACGACTCGATCGGCCGGGGGCATCGTGGAAACCCTGCAGCACAGCCGATCCCGTGCCGTGCTGATGCGCAGCCACGGCCCGTTCACCATCGGCCGGGACGCCCGGGACGCGGTCAAGGCAGCGGTGATGCTCGAGGACGTCGCCCGGACCGTTTTCCTGGCCCGCCAGCTCGGCACCCCCCAACCGATCGCCGAGTCCGACATCGACGCACTCTACGACCGGTACCAGAACGTCTACGGGCAGAGCTGACTCGGCACTCGCCGACCGACCCACCCCTTAACATTTCCGAGGAGATCCTGAGATGCCCCCTGTGCCCACGCCCACCAAGGAGTGCTGGTTCCTCACCGGCAGCCAGGGACTGTACGGCCCGGAGACCCTCTCCGACGTGGCCACCCAGTCCCAGCTCATCGCCAAGACCCTGGACGCCGCGAGCGAGATCGCCGTGCCCATCGTGTGGAAGCCGGTGCTCACCGACGCCGACGCCATCCGCCGCATCATGCTGGAGGCGAACAGCGACGACAGCTGCATCGGGGTGATCGCCTGGATGCACACCTTCTCCCCGGCCAAGATGTGGATCCGCGGCCTGGACGCGCTCCGCAAACCGCTGCTGCACCTGCACACCCAGGCCAACGTCGAGCTCCCCTGGGCCGAGATCGACATGGACTTCATGAATCTGAACCAGGCCGCGCACGGCGACCGGGAGTTCGCCTACATCCAGACCCGCCTCGGCGTGGCCCGCAAGACCGTCGCCGGACACGTCAGCGACCCACGGGTACGGGAGCGAGTGGCCGGCTGGCAGCGCGCCGCCGTCGGTGCTCAGGCCATCCGCTCGCTGCGGCTGGCCCGCTTCGGCGACAACATGCGCGGCGTCGCGGTCACCGAGGGCGACAAGGTCGAAGCCGAGCTGCGGTTCGGCGTCTCGGTCAACACCTACGGCGTGAACGACCTGGTCGAAGTCGTCGACGCGGTGATCGATGCCGAGATCGACCAGCTCGTGGCCGAGTACGACGACACCTACCGGATGGCACCCGAACTGCGCGCCGGCGGCCCGCGCCGGGACGCCCTGCGGTACGCCGCGCGGATCGAGGCCGGCCTGCGACAGTTCCTGACCGACGGCGGGTTCGGCGCGTTCACCACCAACTTCGAGGATCTGGGCGGGCTGCGCCAACTGCCCGGCATCGCCTGCCAGCGGCTGATGGCCGACGGCTACGGGTTCGGCGGCGAAGGCGACTGGAAGACCTCCGTGCTGGTGCACGGCGTCAAGGCCATCGGTCACGGCCGCCCGGGCGGTACCTCCTTCATGGAGGACTACACCTACGACTTCGCCGACGGCGGCGGCCGCATCCTGGGCGCGCACATGCTCGAGGTGTGCCCGTCCATCGCCGCGGACCGCCCGTCCTGCCAGATCCACCCCCTGGGCATCGGTGGCCGCGAGGACCCGGTCCGGCTGGTGTTCGACGCCGCGCCCGGGGCGGCGACCATCCTCGGAATCGCCGACATGGGCGATCGGTTCCGGCTCGTGTGCAACGAGGTGACCGTGATCCCGCCGACCAACCCGCTACCGAAACTGCCCGTCGCCCGGGCGGTGTGGGAACCCAAACCGGACTTCGCCACCTCCGCGGAATCCTGGCTGCAGGCCGGCGGGCCGCACCACACCGTGCTGTCCACAGCGGTGGGTACCGACGACCTCGTCGACTTCGCCACCATGGTCGGCACCGAGCTGCTGGTCATCGACGACAGCACCACCGGCCGCCGCTTCGCCGACGAGGTCCGCTGGAACCAGGCCTACTACCGCCTCGCCCAGGGCTTCTAACCCCAATCGTTCCGGTGGGCGTCGAGACCGCCCGGCGCCCACCGGGACCGCCAACCGACTCGTCTATCCCACCCGCCCTCCCATTCCGCCCGCCCTCCCATTCCGCCACCCAAGGAGCCGACCGTGCACCCTGACGCCCGGGGAATCACGCTCCGGCATGCCGACCTACGAGCCGTGATCGTCCGAACCGGAGCGGGTCTGGCC
>DATDBV010000774.1:0-7830 GCA_036524715.1 Nakamurella sp.
CTGGATGTCGTCCGGTCCGCACCGTTCGCGGTCGCGCCGTCGGCGCGGGTGTGGTACGCGGCTGACCATTCTGACCAGGATCGAGGTGGGCTGCTTGCGGTGGCCGGACCAGGCCTTCCCGGGGCTCGAACCGAGATCGACCTGCTCCGGCGAGAGATCCCGGGCGTCCAGGGACTGGTCGACGATCAGGCGCGCGTCGACCGGGTGATGGCCGCCCTGTCGAACGTCGGGACCGCCCACGTCGCCGCGCATGGCCGGTACCGCGCGGACAATCCACAGTTCAGTTCGATCGCGCTCGCCGACGGCGATCTCACGGTCTACGACCTGGAGACCCTGTCCCGCGTTCCGCGGACGGTCGTCCTGGCGGCCTGCGACGCCGGTGATGCGCAGGTCAACGCCGGCGACGAGTTGATGGGGTTCGCCGCGGCGCTGCTGCGGCTGGGAGCATCATCGGTGGTCGCCGCATCGGTCGCGGTGCCGGACGACCTGGTCTCGCCGTTGATGGTCGACCTGCAGGTTCGCCTGCGCGGTGGAAACAGGGTCCCGGAAGCGGTCTTCGGCGCCGTGGGCGCGGCGATGGAGTCGGCGGATCCTCGGCTGACCGCCGCCGCCGCATCGTTCGTCACGATCGGCAGCTGAGGGCAGCCGAGGGCGTCGGTGCCGCTGTCCGATCTCGTTCTCCGGGTTCCGCCATGGCCTTCTTTTTCAGTTTGCGCACCTTCCGATCCGGCTGTCCGCCAACTTGGCGGGCTGCTGTGTGTCGCCGCCGTCCCCATGTCTTGCCGATCCGCACGACGGTGACCAGCATGATGGCGAGGAGTACGACGGAGGCCACCGGGACGATGTCCAGGGGCAGCGTGTAGCTCATCGCGACCCTGGCCGCGGCGTCGATGAGGAAGGCCAGCCCGAAGCCCCAGGTCATGCCCCGCATGGCCTGGCGGAACGTCGCGCTGGCCGCCCAGGATCGGTGCCACTCCTCGGCTGCTGGCTGGCGCATGAAGCCGACTGTTGCAGTGAAGACGAGCGGCCGTGGCCACAGCAGGGACAGCAGGATCCAGCCGCCGACGACACCTGTGAGGTAGCTCTCGCGGGCCATCAGCAGCCGCGCATCGGCAGTCATGAGGCCGATTGCGGTCCCGACGGCGAGGAGCGCGAGGGTGAACAGGCTGGCCCGGGAGACGCGTCTCTGGAGGAGCAGGCTGGTTCCCAGGCGGACCGCCGGCAACGCGGCCCCGGCGACGAGTGCGGTCCAGATGGATGCCCCCAGCCCGCGGAGCACGTAGTAGGACGCGAGTGGCACTACGACGCCGAGGAGCAGGAAGCCAGCGAATGAGGCCGGACCGTTTCCCCGGGTTTTCATCCGGACTCCTTGGTCTGCAGGGCGCGTCGGGCGATGGTGATCAGGTGCTCGGCGTGGCGTCTCGGGTCGGCTGTCGGGTCGCAGGCGGCGCGGGCTGCTGCGGCGTCGATCGAGGCCCGGATCGTCACGGCCAGCACTCCTGCGTCTACCTCGGCGAGCTCACCCACGGCCTGCCCGCGTTCGATCAACTCCCGCAGGTGGGCGCTCAGCGGATCCTCGCTTCCCGGGACGCCTTCTGTGGCCCGCATGTTGGCCACCACCTCCATGACCGCGCGCACGTGTCGCGGGTGGTCGGCGACGAACGCCAGGTTGCTCCGGATGTACGCCGTGAGCTCGCCCATGACCGAGTCGTTGTCGCCCTTGGCCTCGGCGATCTGCTCCCCGGCATCGCGGTAGAGCGAAGCGACCACCTCGCCCAGCAGATCTTCCTTGCTCGGGAAGTGATAGGTCACCACCCCCTTGCTGACACCGGCGCGGCGGGCGACCTCGGCGATCGACGTTCCTGCATATCCCCGCTCGACCAGGGCGTCGACGGCACACTCGACCAGCTGGGTCTGCCGGGCGAGGCCGCCGATCGATGGCTTGGACGAAGGTGTCGTACGCACGTACAGATGTTAGCACGATCGTACGATTCGTTTCACCGCCACCCCCCGCCTCCTGATCATGACGCGCAACCGCAAGCGGATCCGGGAACGGGACGACGCCAGTGAGCGCCGGCAACCTGGCACGCGGCGATCAGTACATGAACCGTCCCCAGCGCACATCCTCGGATGCCAGAACGAGGGCAGCTCCGTCGCCGGCACGCCATTCGGTCAGCTCACCGCGCTCGCGGTAGTGGCGGCCAGGCCGGTAGCGAAGCTCGGGTGGGCCGGTGCGGATCAGTTCGGCTCGGTCGGAATCCTCAAACCAAAGCAGTTCGCAGTAGCCCTGGCAGCCGCAGGAATCCCAGGCGACCATCGCGCCGGCAACCAACGCCACCGCATCGATGGGGTCGAGTTGACGTTCGACGGAGCCGATCGCCGAGCGCCTTGCCCGGTGATCCGGGCGTGCGCCAGGTCGTCGAGAGCGACTCGTGCGGCACCGACGACATCGGCACCGTAGGCGGCGAGCGTCGTCAGGTCAGCGGGGACGTCCGGGTGAGCGACGAGCCGGTACCGGGCCTCCTTTCGCTCCTTCACGCAGGCTTGCGCCGACCCGCCTCGTCCGCGGCTCGGAGCAACGCGGCCTGTAGGTCCTCCTCGTCCAGCCACGGGCGCCGATCGGCCAGCCTCCGCTGAGCTAGCTCAATGTCCAGCTCATCCTCGGCATGCTCGAGGAGCTTCTCCCAGGTAGCGATGGGTACCAGCACAGCCTGGGTACGGCGATGCGAGCCGAAGAACACCGGCTCGGTATCGCCCTCGTCGAACCGCTTGGTGATCTTTCCGAGAGCGGCACGTACCTCGCTGGTCGGGACCACGTCACGCGCCATAAACCCACCGTACCGAAATCTGTACAAATTTCAGTCCGAGCAAAGGTCCCCGCTGGCCCATCCCCATGCAATCGGTGATCAGCGACGAGCTTCCCCCAGGCTGAGCGTCCGGCGCAGGGCGGCCGTCAGTCGCCGTCGCTCGCACGGTGGCAGTGCCTGGGTGGCCGGGCGTAGTTCTCGCGCGACTCGAGCGGCCGCCCGCCCGGCGAGTTCCCGCCCGGCCGCGGTGAGAAAGACGTCAACCGATCGGCCGTCGTCGGGGTTCGGCGCCCGTTCCAGCAGCCCTCGCTGCCGCGCGCGGGCGACCCGACCGGGTCATGGTCGACTTCTCCAGGCCCAGGAAGTCGGCCAGTTCGGTCATCCGGACCCGTCGGTCGCGCAGGACCCCAACACCCGCAGCTGGGTCAGCGACAGCTCGTACTCGGCAGCGGGCAGGGCTCGGTGAGCACCGCCGACATCCTGGCCGAGCTACCCGATCTCGCCCGGGAGATCACCGCGGGCACCTTCGAGATCGACGCCCGGCCGATGCCGCTGGCCGAAGTGGAGCGGGCGTGGGCGACCGCGGCCGGGACGACCCACCGCATCGTGCTCGTGCCCAGAGACCCGTCAAACACCTTGTGACATGGCGTTGTCGATGGATGATGGGCACGGCATCGCGGGTGGAGCGTCGGAGGTCGACGTGACCGACATCAGTCGAGCTGACCGAGGGGAGCCGGATGACAGACTGGGACGGAACCGGGTACGAACGCATCAGCGAACTGCAGCGCCACCTCGCGCAGGTGACGTTGTCGGCGCTGGATCTTCGGGGTGACGAACGGGTGCTGGACGTCGGCTGCGGGGACGGATACATCACCCGGTCGATCGCGGCGCGGCTCCCCCACGGGTCGGTTATCGGCGTCGACGCCTCCCCGCGGATGATCGAGGCGGCCCGCTCGCACACCGACCCGGTCGGCAGTGACGTGCGTTTCGAGGTCGGGAATGCGCTGACCCTGCCGTACGAGTCGGAGTTCGACGTCGTCGTGTCGTTCAACGCCCTGCACTGGGTGGTCGACCAGATCGCGGTGTTGACCGCCATCGCCCGGGCGCTGCGACCGGGCGGCCGGACGATCGTGCAGCAGGTCTGCGGTGGTCCACGTCGCAGCCTCGAGTCGACCGCCATGATCGTCTGTGCCTCGTCGCGCTGGTCCCGGACCTTCACGGGCTTCGCGGCCCCATTCGTGCACGTCGACCCGGCGCGCTACGCCGGGCTCGCGGCCGCCGCCGGGCTCCGAATGACCGATCAGCGGGTGGATGACATCCGGTGGGACTTCGGTTCCCGCCGGGCCTTCGTCGACTGGTGCACCGTGGGTTTCGCCGATTGGACCGTCCGGCTCGCCGGCCCGGAGAGCGCGCAATGGGTCGACGATGTGGTGGACGCATACAAGGCGCAGATCGGCGAGCCGGGAGTGATCCGGTTCCTGCAGATGCGCGCCGAGATGACCCGGGCGGACGACCTCGGCCCGCCGGGAGCCGCACCACGCCTTGGCGCAGCGGCGCCGACGCGCAATCCGGGCGGCGCACTGTCCGCCTCGACGACCGAGGCGGACACTCGACCGGAGCACTCTCGACGAAGAGGACGATCATGACCGACCTGCCCGCCCGTGTCGACATCCGCGAGGTCGGGCCGCGTGACGGCCTGCAGATCGAGACTCCGATCGGCACTGACGAGAAGATCCGGCTGCTGCAGGCACTGGTCGCCACCGGGGTGCGGCGGATCGAGGCGACCGCCTTCGTCTCGCCGCGGGCGGTGCCGGCGATGGCCGACGCGGATCAGATCGCCGAGTACGTGCTCTCGATCCCGGACGTGGAATGGTCCGGACTGGTCGCCTCACCGAACGGGGCGAAGCGGGCGGTCGGCACGGGCCTGCGCACCATCGAGTACGTGGTGTCCGCGGCCGACGGGCACAGTCACGCCAACGTCCGCCGGTCCACCCGGGAGGCGGTCGACGCGGTCCAGGAGGTGGCATCGATCGTGCACGACACCGGCGGGCGACTCGAGGTGATCATCGCGACCGCCTGGGACTGCCCGTTCGACGGGCCGACCGATCCCGAGCGGACCGCGTCCATCGCCGCGCGCGCGCTGGAACTCGGCGCGGACCGGCTGTGCTTCGGCGACACCATCGGCACCACCACCCCGGCGCGGGTCTGGCGGCTGTTCGACGCGGTCCGCTCGGCCGTCGGCGGCGCGCCCGGGGCCGATCCGGTGCCCCTCGGCGCGCACTTCCACAACACCCGCGGCACCGGCATCGCCAGCGCGTTCGCCGCGGTGCAGGTCGGGGTGACCCAGCTGGACGCCTCCGTGGGCGGGCTGGGCGGCTGCCCGTTCGCACCCGGCGCGAGCGGCAACATCGCCACCGAGGAGCTGGTTTACCTGCTCGACGACGCCGGCATCGTGACCGACGTGTCGATGCAGGCGGTGCTGGACGCGGCCGCTGTGGCCACCGAGCTGGTGGGACACCCGTTGGAGAGCAACCTGTTCCGCGCCGGCGGCCGGAACCGGCCGCGGTCGGTGCGGCCGGTCGGCTGACCCTGTCCCACCGCCCTGATCTCATGGCCCCGACTTGCGATATGTGCAGGTTCCCGGGCGGTGCGAACCTGCATATGGCGCAAGTCGATGCGTTGGTTCGGCCGGTCCTATAGCGTGCGGGCATGCCCGTGATCTGGGTCGCCGCGCTGACGGTGCTGCTCATCGGCGTGATCCTCGCCGGGCTCTGGTGGGGGGCCCGCCGGTCCCTGGGCCGGGCCGCCTCCGGCGCGGTGGCCGGGCCGTTCGAGGAGATCTGGCATCCGGCCGCGCACCGGGCCCGGGTGGAGATCGAGATCCAGGACGAACGGATCTCCCCGGACGCGCAGGCCGGGGATCCGCCGGTTCGACGGTGACCGTCCAGCCCCGTAGCCTCGGCGGGTCGGGAGGGCGAATGGTGCGCAGTCCTGGGATACCCCCGCTCATCGGGATGGGCCTGCTAGATCTCACCAATCGGCGAGTCACCCTAACATTCTGGTGAGCCTCATGCCGGTTTCGCGTGACGTTGTGACCTGCCGAAACGTCCCTACGATGGAGCAACAACCCACCTGAGAGCGGGAGCAGGAGCTGAACCCCGTGAACGAATTCGACCAGCGACTGACCGCCGTTGAGGACCGGCTCGACCGAATGGCGCGAATCAACGAGTACATCGTCGCCAAGATGGATCGGACGGACGCCACGATTCGCCGAATCGTTGACCGGCAAAGTGAACTCGCCGACGTCGCGGACCTGCTCGACCGTGGCCTTGGGACGCTGATTCGGGAATTCGTCGCGCATCGCGCTGATGGGCATGGTGCGGCATGACGCACATCGCGGGCTGGGTCGCCCAGTGGCCCACGGCGGTGCGCAGAACCTGACCCTGCTGCTGAGCTTCGTCCTGGCCGGGCGCCGCGGTGGCGTCGGCGCGCCGGTCAGGATGAATCCGGCGGCCCCGTAGGGTCTGTCGCGTGGTCACCGCTGCGCAGCCGGCCCTGGTCTGGCGCTGGCCCGCCGCCTTGCTGGGGCTGATGGCGGCGGTGCCGGCGGCGATCGTGGTGTTGATCGGCGACCCGGCGCACGGCTTCGCCCTCGCCGCCGGCGTGCTGCCCGGAGCGGCGATCGGGGTCCCCGGACCCCGCAAGGCGCGGGTGACGATCGCGATCCTCGGCCTGGCGATCGGCGGCTGCGTCACCCTCGGCTCGTTCCTGGCTCAATGGCCCGTCGTCGCGACCGCCGGGATCTTCGTGTTGGCCGTGCTCGCCGCGCAGCTGGCCGCGCGCATCAAGCTGGGTCGGATCGTGCTGATGCTGTGCCTACCCATGGTCGGCATCGGTTTGAGCTTCGACGACCTCGGCTCCGGCGCCGCGCTGGGTACCCTGATGGCGATCGGCTCGATCTGGGTGTGGCTGCTGTCGCTGGCCTGGCCGGAGCGACCGGCCGCGCAGACCCCGCCGCCGGCCCCGATCGATTCCGGGTCACTCGCCTACGGTGTCCGGCTCGGCCTGGCCGCCGGCATCGCCGCCGGGATCGGGTTCGCGCTCGACCTGGCCCACGTCGGCTGGGCCTGCGCCGCGTGCCTGCTGGTGATGCGCCCGGTCGGTGACATGACCCGGAGCCGGGGCCGGGACCGGGTGCTGGACGTCGTCGTGGGTTCCACGATCGCGACCGTCGTCGTGCTCTATTTCCCGACGCCGCCCGTGCTGGCGGCAACCGTGGTGATCGTGGTGACCGCGATGGCCGCCACCCGGGGCAGCCGGCTGTATGTCACCCCCGCGTTCACCACGTGCCTGGTGTTCCTGCTGCTGCTCTACGGCAGCCCGCAGGACGCCGAACACCGGTTCTTCGAACGTCTGCTGGAGACCGTGCTCGGCGTCGCGGTCGCCCTGCTGTTCGGAGTCGCGGTGCCCAGCCTGCGGAACCGCTTCGCCCGCCGATAATTCAGGCGCCACCCGGGGGCCCGAGGCCTACCGTTGACCCAGGGGAACGTGACGAGGGGGTGGGCGAGATGCCGGTGAGCCGGTCGATCGCGTGGTGGAACCTGGAGAATCTGTTCGACGAGGAGAACTCGCCGTTCCGGACGGAGAAGGTCAAGCGGACGCTCGGGAACAGCCTGGCCGGCTGGACACCGGTGTTGCGCGACCTGAAGATCACGCAGTTGGCGTCGGTGATCGCGAAGATGAACGAGGGCGCCGGACCGGATCTGCTCGGGGTCTGCGAGGTCGAGAATCGCCATGTGCTCGAGCTGTTGGTGACGCAGCTGGCGACGTTGCTTCCGAACCGCATCTACGGGATCGTGCACGCCGACACCGACGACGCCCGCGGGATCGACGTCGCGTTCCTCTACGACCCCCGCGAGTTCGAGGTCCCCGACGGGGAGGTGTTCTTCCACGTCGTGATGCGGCGCAACGCCACCCGGGAGATCGTTCAGGTCAATTTCCGCACCCGTCCGGGCGGTCGGAC
>DATDBV010000775.1:0-6159 GCA_036524715.1 Nakamurella sp.
CACCAGCACCCGCACCCCGACCGCCCGCAGCAGGGTCAGCGTGGCCTGTTCGAGTTCGGCGATCCGTTGCCGCGGCCGTAGCGGCGCGCCCATCGCGGCCAGCACCGCGACGTAGAACCGGGTCACCGACGGCTCGGACGGCATCTGCACCACCAGCACCGGGATCTCCTCCCGGTCCGGGTGGGAGATCGGCGGGTGGGTACGCCGGAACTTCTCGATGATCATCGACTTGCCGTTGTTCGTCGGCCCGATCACCAGCAGGTTCGGCATCCGCTGCCGGCCCGGCCAGCCGTACAGCGTCTCAAGTCGGTCCAACGCAGCGGTCGCCCGGGGGTAGCCGATCCACCGGTCAGCCCGGACCTGCCGGATCCGTTCCTCGGCCGGCAGCCGGGCGATCGACCGGATCGCCGGGTGTAGGTGCGTCAGATCCGTATCGCCCTCGCCGACTGTCGCTCCACCGTTGTCCATGCTTGGCTCCGTTCGCCGCTCACCATTGCTCGATCACGTCGAAGGGTGCGGCCGGCGCCGCTGCTGCCGTCGTTTCGTCGGGCGGGACCCGTTGCGCCGCAGCGACACCGACCCGCCTCTTCCTGGGTGTTTCGTGGTCGGTTCGCCGGGCTGCGTCGCGGCGGGCCTTGCGGGTGGTGGCCGCCGCGGCCTCGGTGATCGACCGCATCTGTTCGACCATCCGGAACAGGGCGTCCTCGTCGACCTGGGCCCTGCCGTTTGCACGCAGCCGTTCGATGGCGGCCTTGTGCTCCCACACGCTCACCGGCGGGTGGGACAGGGTCCGGTACGGCACCTCGAGGTAGCTGCCGCCGTCCGGGTCAAGCACCCACACCCGGCTGACGTCCCGTGGGTCACGGCGGATCACGAACCGGCCCAACTGGTCGCGGCGGGCGATCCACGGCTTGAGCGTGTCGCTGAAGTAGTGAACGTGGTCGATCACGAACCCGGTCCTGGTCAGGGTCCGCCGGATCACCGGCAGGAAGTCGACCAGGAACGCCGCCTCGTGCGTGACAGTCACGGGCTGGCCGGTGGCCGCGATCCCGTCCGCCCATCGGGCCGCGGGCGGCTGCCGCAGGGTGCCGTGGATCTGCCCGTGGTAGCCGGCCACGGCCAGGGCCAGCCACCGCTGCAGCTCGGTCATCGTCAGGCAGGCCGCCCCGTCGGCGTCGTAGCCGGCCCGTTGCCCGGGATGGGAGAACGTCGTCCCGGGCAGTTCGTGGATCAGCTGCATCATCGTGCCGATCACCCGCTCCACGATCCCGCCGTAGTGCGGTCGACCCGGTGGCCGGTACCGCAGCCCGATCCCGTGCTGCTCGCAACCACGGCGCAACGCTTCGCTCTTGAACTCCGCGGCGTTGTCCACGAACAGCTCGGCCGGTTTGCCGCTCATCGGCCAGACCGCCTCCACTCCCAGCCGTTCCAGCCAGGCCCGTTTGTCGGTGACCATGTGCGCCAGGCACAGCCCGACCGTGGTTGCCGACGGCGGGTCCAACGTGACCACCAGGCCGGGGATCGCCCGGCTGAACACGTCGATTCCGGCCGTCACGTACGGACGGCCGATCGGCAACCGGTGCTGCTCATCGACCACGATCAGATCGACCACCGTGTGATCGATCTGAACCTGTGCGAGCACCGACGTGACGGGTGGCGGGACCCCGCCAGCTGACTGCTTCGCCCTCGCCGCATCCGATCCCTCCCGCACACGCGTGGCGGCTACCGGTTCCAACTTCGCGATCCGCCGCACCACCGAACCCCGCGACGGCGGTTGCAAACCCCGGGTGCGGCACTGCCGGAAGATCTCTCGATGCACCGCGGCGACCGTCTTGCGCTGACGGGTCAGATACTCCCGGCGCAGGACCTCCCGGATCACCGCCTCGACGGCGTCCGGAAGCTGCTCGCCACCACGCCCCCCGCTGGACCTGCCCGGGATCAGGTCCGACACCACTCCCTCGCCCTGCCGCCAACGGTGCAGCAACACGTACACCTGGCGGACCGACACACCCAGCTCCGCGGCCGCCGCCTCGACCGCCCTGCCGCCCACGACGTCACGACCGGCCAGAGGGCCGATCACCCCGGCCCGACGGACAGCCAGCTCCCACACCTCGTTAGGAACCGACAGCACCCCACGCTCGAGGACCAACTGCTCGTCGACCATCGCCGACCTCACCGTCGTGCAAAGGAACACGGCCAGAACCAGACGCTACTGCAGACGAACTCGGACAACCCGACGACCGCACCGCCCTGCGTGAAAACCCGAATGCCCAGGTCACTCCTGCAGGCGAACTCGGGCATCGACATCTCGGACCTTCGATCCGATGTAGCGGAAACGTTCGTTTTCGAGATTCGCCGAAACTGTCGTCGAGGGTTCGAGCCATTCTTGATCGCTGCGGCGGGGCGTCGCCGCGTGGGCGGCGGGCCGTCCAGTCGAGGTCGTACGGGCTGTCCTTCGGTCCCTTGCTAACTGAGGAAGGGGTTGACGGGGGCATTGTCGACGTAGATGCGTTGGTCGGTGAACTTGCCGTCGACGAGGGTGAAGATCGAGCAGGCGTTGATCTTGATCTCGCTGTCGTCGTGGAAACGCCAGATGCTGGCGACCTCGAAGATGATGACCCCGTCGTCTTCCTGCCAGACGTTGATCAGTGGGTGGGCCAGCGACTTGACCCGGCCGAGCAGATTGGTCATCTGTTCCAACAGGGCCGCACGCCCGGTGGTGGTCGGCGCATTGGCGAAGGTCTGGGTGATGTCGGCGGAGTAGTAGGACCCGAGCCGTTCAAAGTCCTTGGCCTCGATGGCATCGAAGTAGTCGATCAGCAGATTGACGGTGGACTGGCTGGCTCGCGGCATAAGAAGTTCCTTGCTCCTGGCAGGGCTGGGCAACCGTCGAGAGAGGTATCCCGGCGGCGGTTGGTGTGCCGGAGCATGACTCCCCGGGTTGAGTGCCTCACTCGGCGAGGTCCGGGCTGGTGGCGGCTGGCTGGGCCGGTCCGTCGCCGGCGCGGTGGTGGAAGGCGGCGGGTTGGTCGGCCAACGCGGTGAGTGTGTCGAGCTGCTCCGGTTCGAGTTCGACGTCGGCTGCCGTGGCGTTGGCGTGAAGCTCTTCTGGAGTCTCGGCGCCGACGATCGCCGAGGCGACCGCCGGGCGGGACAGCAGCCAGGCCAGCGACACCTGATACGGCGCCAGCCCCCAGACGCGGCCGAGCCGGTCGACTTCCCGGGCGACGGCGACCTCGGGGTCGCTGAATCCCGCCGCGCCGAATCGTTGGTCGCCGGAGACCTCGCGGTTGAGCACGGCCAGGTCGGCGAGCAGGCCGCCGTGCAGCGGGGCGTAGGGGACGATGGAAAGCCCGAATCGGTCGCAGGCGGGTCCGAGTTCTCGTTCGGCTGCCCGGTCGATGAGGTTGTACTTCACCTGGGCGGCGACAGGTGCCTGGAGGCGGCGGTCGTCGGCAATCCACAGAGCCTGCGTGACTTGCCAGGCGGGGTGGTTGGACAGGCCGACATAACGGATCTTCCCTTGCCGGACGAGATCGTCGTAAGCGGCCAGGGTCTGCTCCAGGGGTGTATCCGGGTCGGGATCGTGGGCGTAGTAGAGATCGATGTAGTCGGTGCCCAATCGCTGCAGGCTGGTCTCGACCTGACGAATGATGTGGCGACGGGACAGGCCGCGGTCGTTGATGTCAGGCCCGACGATGCCGTTGGACTTGGTGGCAATCACCAGCCTGTCGCGCCGGCCCCGAAGGGCGCGGCCGAGGATCTGCTCGGCGGGTTCACGGGCGGCGGCGGCCGGAGCACCGGGCCGGTCGAAGACCGGCATGTTGCCGTAGACGTCGGCGGTGTCGACGAAGTTGATGCCAAGATCCACTGCGGCGCCGACGACCCGGTCGGCATCCTGGACCGTCGGGGCGACGCCGAAAGTGGCAGTGCCCAAACAGATCCGGGACACCTTGACACCGGTGGAACCGAGGACCGAGTACTTCATCAGCGGGCTTCCTTGTCTTCTGGGTGATCACTGGCAGGACAGACAACGGTGGCGGGGGCGGAACTGGCGGGTGGAGCCGACGTCGCGGGGCAGCCGGCACCGACGATGAGGCCGGCGCCCAAGCTGCACGGCCACGGCACCGCGACGGCCATCTTCCGGGGTCCGAGCCGGTTGATGGCCAACAGTCGCTCTCATCTGATCCACGAACTATAACCGAGTGGTAGGTTTTCGTCAATGAGCATGGAATGGAGAGGGCTATGGGCAAGAGCAGCGCGAGCACCGCGCGCGGTCCCTACCGCACCGGGATCCGTCGGCGGGAACAGATCGTCGCCGTCGCCATCAGGGTCTTCGGCGAGCACGGCTATGCGGGCGGCTCGATCCGCGCCGTCGCCGAGCAGGTGGGTGTATCCCACGCGACTCTGCTGCAGCACTTCGGCAGCAAGGAAGGCCTTCTGACGGCGGTGCTGCAGGAGTGGGATCGTCAAACTGTGGAAGCCAGTCTCGCCGGTGTCTCAGGGCTGGACTACTTCCGTCGGCTCCCCGAGGTCATGAACGCACACCGGAGCAATCGGGGCCTGCTCGAGCTGTTCACCACGATCTCGGCCGAGGCATCCAGCTTGACACACCCGGCTCACGCCTTTATTCAGCGCCGCTATACCGATAACCTCGCCACCCTCGCCGCCCACCTGCAGCAGGCGGTCGATTCCGGCGACGTGGCCCCACTCACCCCAGCCGACATCGAGATAGAAGTACGCCTGATGACCGCCGTGCTGGACGGGATCGGGTTGCAATGGCTTCTCGATTCCTCCACCGACGTCACCGCCAGCGTCGCCACCTACATCGACCGAACCGTCGCGGCATGGCGCGGCGCTTCACAATCAAGCGCTCCAAAGGGATCTGAGTCCGCCGGTCTAGAGGAGGGCCCAGCGATGTAGTGGGCGAGTTCGCGGAATCCGAGGGCGGAGCCGCGTGGCAATCGAGCCAAGCCGTTGATCGCTTCGGTCGGGCCGGTCCTCGTATCGGGCGACAGTCTGACCCGCCAAGAACCATGAACTCGGACCGCCAATCACCAGACAAAATCACACCTGCTGGCGGGCTGATCGGCGCATGTTCAGGTACGGACCGTTTTCTGAACACGGCATCGTGCGAAGATCGTCGGCGTCCTGCGATTCCGACCGTGGCGCAGCGAACGGTGGGCTGCGTCTTGGCGATGCCGAGCCCCGGGTCGCCGTGGGAACGGAACGGATCTGGACGTTTTGGTGATCTTGCTGCGTTGATCAGGCGAGCCAGCGCCGCGTCGCGAGCAAGGATGCCCCGTTTGAGGATCCTCCTGCGGGACAACGGGCTCAGTGCTAGGGAGGCGGGTTTGCCGGGGCTAGGAAGCGCAGTGGTCTTCATGCTGAGTATGGCTCTGCGTTTTTACCTCCGCTGGTGGTAGCGGGACTTGCGACGGGTCCGCCGGAACGGTCCCGGGTCGCGCCCTTGCTTCGGAACGGCGAGGACGCGACCCAGGCCTCATCTCGCCTACCTGCCGGGCCTCTGGATCGGCTGCGGCGGCGGCGGCGGTGGTGGGGCCGGCGGCCGGTGAATCGGAACCGGGTAGGGGTTGAGAGGGGAATTGTGGCGGCTGGGCTGACTCATGGGGTTCTCCTCCTATTTGATTAGTTCGAAGTCTCTTGCGGGCGGGTCTCATCCTTGGGATAGCCAGTCGCTAGGAGGTCCTCGGGCAGTCGGTCTCACCGTGGGCATCAGACGCCGCGTTGAAGGTGTCATTTCGGTCATCGACTTCCCCATTCTTTTGTTCGCTCGATCTGCGAGGAATTCGGGCCCCCTGTGCCGGGATGCCGTTGCCGGCATATCGCCTCTGGCGACGGCGGGTTCGCCGGGCGGATTGGTGGGGCCAGACGCTAGGAATCGCCGCGGTGCGGCCACCCTGTGTATGTCTGCTAGCCCCACGTCTGCACAGCCATGGCGCTGCCTGCAGCAGTTGCAAAGGCCATGACGAGCATGCACTCCAGAACTGCAAGAATCATGAATAGCCGCGGCTTGCCGTCCGCCAACCTTGTCAGGCTGAAGGTTCTGTGCATCCATCCCAGGCCGAACAGGAATGTCACAGTCAGTCCTGCTTTGATGAGGACCAGGCGCCCCCAGGTGCTGTTAGTCCAGAGTTC
>DATDBV010000776.1:0-3286 GCA_036524715.1 Nakamurella sp.
GCTTGTAGCATATTGCTACTCGGGAGGTGTCATGATGACTGAGGCGCAGGACAGGGTGACCCGTGTAGCAGGGGATCTGTTCGAGAGCGCTGCCGCCGAAGGGCAACGTCAGAGCCGATCGGCCAAACAACAGCTCGACCACTGGGCCCGGGTCGGGCGTGCCGTCTCCAGCCAGCACAGCGCGTCCCGCCGACGGGTCGAGGCGGCCCTGGCCGGCAGCCTTCCGATGACAGACCTGATGGTCGAGGAGGGCGTGGTGTTCAACGCGGAGATCGCGGCGGGAATCGAGGAGGATCTCGCCCGGGTCAACTTCGGCCAGATCCTGGCCGAGCGGGGCATCACCACGGTCGCCCTCGACGACGCCGGTCGGATCATCGAGTACCGACCCGACGGCACGTCGTGCGTCGTGACCCGCTGACCCCAAACCGGCGAGTCCAATACCATGCGGCGACTGGACCTCATCGTCGGACCGAACGGCGCAGGCAAGTCCACCATCGTGGACCTTGTCCTGGCTCGTCGGATCCCCGGAAGCGTCTTCGTCAACGCCGATCTGATCGCGGCACAACGCTGGCCGCAGGATCCGGCAGATCACGCCTATGAGGCCGCCGAGATTGCCGCGGCAACGAGATCGGCCCTGATCGCCTCCGGACAGCCGTTCATTGCCGAGACGGTCTTCTCCCATCCATCGAAGGTCGACCTGGTTCGGGAAGCACTGCTGGCCGGGTACACGGTCGTCCTGCATGTCGTACTGGTCACCGAGGACCTGGCCGTCGAACGCGTAGCTCATCGCGCACGGGCCGGTGGCCACGATGTGCCGGAGCACAAGATCCGGGAACGCTTCCGTCGGCTGTGGGAACTCGTGGCCCAGGCCGCAGAACGGGCCGACTCGACGACGTTCTACGACAACTCGAGACTCGACGGTCCGCGAATCGTGGCGACCCTGAGCGGGGGACAGGTCGTGGGGCACCCCACCTGGCCGGATTGGGCATCCACGGCACTTCGTTCACGTTGGCCGACCTGATCAGATCAGTCCCCCATCCCTTGCGGTGGCCTGCACGTTGCAGCGGTGGTGTCGCGGGGCCCGGCATCGACGGAGCGTGACCGTGGCGACGCCTGATCGACGGAGGAGTTTC
The DNA here is from genome assembly GCA_036524715.1 of Nakamurella sp. Lineage (GTDB taxonomy): Bacteria > Actinomycetota > Actinomycetes > Mycobacteriales > Nakamurellaceae > Nakamurella. The sequence goes on from DATDBV010000776.1 coordinate 1,134, forward strand.
GGCGCTTCCCAATGGCCCGCAAGCGCCCAAACTCCTCCCTCGATCGCCCGGCCTGCGGCTGATCCGCCCCCGGGGTCGAGTCTCGCCCGGAGACACCGGCGCGCCTGGCTGTCGTCGCGACGGGGCTGGTCCGGTCCCCTGCCGCGAGGACCTGATCGAGGGCGGGGTTTCGGCGCTTCACATCGATCCGGAAGGACCGAAACTCCTCCCTCGATCATCGGCCTGAGCTTTCCCCTGGCGGGCGGCGCGTTCCTGGTCGACGGGTAGCAGGTCACCCTGGTCCGCCCCAGGTCCCGTGGCCGGACAGCCGGCGCCAGTTGCCTCGCGTCGTACCAGCGGAAGCCGCCGAACCTCCAGGGTGGTCCGTTGCATTGGCCCGGTCTCATGCTGATCAAGACTGACAACGCACGCGACGCGTCAGGCGACGTCGGGGCGCGGGGTCACGCTGACGGCGGACTGGGTCATTCCGGCCGCGGCAGCCAGTTGCGACTGGCCCAAGCCACGCTGATCGCGCAACCCACGGACAGCCCCTACTCGAATGCGGGCTTTCTGGAATGGCACGCCTCCCGGCCGCCGCACATGACAATGGCGGGCGAGTTCGGTTGCGGTGAGCAGGATTTCGCGACCGATGGATTCGTTGTGGACCGCGAACCGGTACACCGGTTCTGTTTGACACAACAGGTTGTGTCTGACCCAATAGAGGGGTTGATCGGGTGGTCGAAGTCAACGAGGCGACACCGTGTCGGCCGACCAGCGCTCGGGTGGCGATGGCCGCCGTGGGCAATACCAGGCCACCACCCGGAACTGGCGGAATCCCAAGTAGCGCCCAACGTCGGCATCCCGTACCCGTAGGTGCGGCCCGGCCTCGGTCGGTTCGGGGTGGCTGGGTGTGTATGTGCAATCACTTGGGTCAGTTGCACGCGCCGCAGACCGGAATCTTGTAGGCGGTGATGTTCACGCTGACGGCGGCGGTTTCGACGAGTCGCCAGATGCTGTGCAGGGTGAAGTCCTGCTCGACGCCTTGACGGTCGTGAACAGGTTGGACGGCGCCGGCCGTGTTCATCAGGGCGAGGGCGGTTCCGCCGGCGTGGGCGGACTGGTAGTAGATGCCGCGGACGGGCCGGCGCGAGACGGGCTGGTATTCGTAGATCGCGCGGGCCCATTCCTGGGTCCGCGGGCGCGGGCAGTCGCCGGAGGCCAGGGAGGGCAGCGCGTCGATGAGCATCGCCGCGCCCTCGGACTTGATGTCCAGCAGCGGGATCGGCACGGACGGTCGGACGATGGCGACCCGCATCTGCGGGCAGATCTCGGCAGTCTTGCCGGGTCCGGTGTAGACCTCGGTGAACCCGGTGCGCAAGTTGGCGCCGACGTACCGGATGGCTCGGCCGTCGGGGCAGACCCAGGGCGTGGGGATGCGGTAGGGGTCGGCGGCGTGTGGGTCGCCGGGCGCCGCCGGCTGGACGGTGTGGTGGTCGAGCCGGCCGAGGGGCCCGAAGGCGCGGTGGTCGGTCCCGGTTCTGACGTAGGGGGTCGGGTGGTAGATCCGACACCATTGCCACGGGTGCCCGGTGGTAGGTGCCCGCCATGCCCAGATCTTGATCCGACCGCGAGGGGCCATGGGGCGCCTGGGTGCACCGAGCGGCGCTACCACGCAGTGGGCCCGCCGGCCTCCGCCGCGCGGAGAACCTGATCGACATCGCCAGCGACCAACCGGGCGGCGGGCGTCCGGTCGCCGAGGTCGACGTTGGGGGCGGTGACCCAGGCGGTCAGGGTGACCGGGCCGGCCGGGAAGTGCTGACGCAGTTCGGCGATCCCGGGCAGCCAGCCGTTCTCCGTGTCGGCGTCGAACTGCCAGGCCGGGAGCCTCCACACCCGGCCCTCCTTCAGGCCGACGAGGTCGCCGGCGGCCAGGCGGTCGCTGACTGCCTGATCGCTGATCCCGAGCAGCTGAGCGGCCTCTGCGCGGGTGATGGACCTCGCCAGAACCGTCTGCCGGGCGGCGTACCTGGCTGCGAGGTTGACCAGGTGTGCCCGACTGGTCTCGGCCGTCGACGGCCGAGTGCCCCACAGGGCAGGGTCCAGCCCGTCGTCGGAGCCGGTGACAGTGTCAATGAACTCGGTGATCTCGATCTGGGGGAGTTGCTCGATCACCG
>DATDBV010000777.1:0-3033 GCA_036524715.1 Nakamurella sp.
GGTCGAGACATTGGACGACGCCTGACGGCCGGCCGCGACGGCCGACGCCCACGCCATGAGCACGAAGAACATACTGGCAGCAGTCTTCTCGGGGTCTCCGCCGAACGAGCATCACTGCGCCGGACGGGTCATCTCGACCCGCAACTGCCGGAACCGGAACACCCCGGGCGATGGATTCGAGGCTGGGCCGCGGCCCGGCGCAGACCTGCTGAACGATGGCCCGGCCGTCCCGCCGCAGCGCTCGGGCGATCGCTGCCAACGCAGGACCTGGTCAGCCACCCAGTGCAGGGCGTTGACCGACACGACAGTGTCGAACTCGGCGGTGAACGGCAGGTCCCAGGGCGTCCGCGATCAGGAAGCGGACGTCGGATTCCGCGGGATCCGGTTGGGACCACGCCGCCTCGATCCGCGGCGCGGCCGGCCGCTGCCAGACCTTCCTGGACGCGGCGGCCGCTGGCCGGGCCAGGGCACTCGAGCTCTACGATTGGAGCGCCCGCATGTCCGCGGCGGTGAAGCCAGCAGGGGATCGGCGAAGGGCGCGATCCTTGGTGGGTCGACCGCCGGAGTCCGACCCGAACTCGGTCGGGCTCACGAGACTCGCCAGCAGTCTGGCCAGTGCACGACACTCGTGCAGGCCGCCCCGCGCATCTCGGACTCGACCGCGCGGGCCGAATGCAATGAGGCTCCAAATCACCACTCCCGCCGCCGCTGCTCACGAACTGGGACTGGCAACTCGTAGGACGCTGCCGCGGCCACGACGTCGAAGACATCTTCCACCCCACAGGCGAACGCAACCGCCGCCGCGAACGACGCATCGTCGACGCCAAGGCGTGCAAGCAGCCCGGTGGTCCGAGAATACCGCCAGGACGCACTGACAGCCGTTGAAACCTACGGCTTCTGGGGTGGGCCGTCCGAGAGGAACGCGCCCAGATCCGCGGCGTGCAATCCCTCAGAGACCCCGCGCCACGCCCCCAACCCGTCCATATACCGCCCCCACCCGACCTCCACTCGTCGCCCTCTGCACGTTGAACCGATTGCTCACGCTCCGCGCAGAACACCGGGGAATGGTCACCGGGGGCGCGTGCAGCTGTCCCGATGACTGGTTGCCCGGCGCTGGCCAGACCACCCTTCGGGGTGTAAGCAATTGGCTGCCGGACAGCTAATGTGGGCAACTGGTGAGTAAGTCGCTGTGAGATGTGGGTGCTTTCGCCCCGGGGGGTGTTCGCTCCCTCGCAAAGACGGCCGCCCACCGCCCGTCGGCGGTAGATGCGGCGGGTCTCTCGCAGTTCCCTCGAACGGAGTGTCATGACCATCAGCACCGATGTTTCTTCTACCAACGGCGCCGCCCAGGTCCTGGAGGACACTGAGAAGTCGGTGGAGTCCTGGAAGCAGGGCGTCAAGCTGTTCACCGATCAGGCCGACCTGGTGTCCCGGTTGCCGAAGTTCGATCTGACCGAGCCGGTGGCCCGGTATTTCGAGTTCGTCCAGCGGGCGGTTGATCTGAATCGTGAGTGGGCGACCCGGTGGGCCGAGCTGTTCACCTCTCTGTCCGGCAGTGTCCGTGAACAGGCCGAGAAGGTCGGCAGCGTGGTCACCGATCAGGTCGATGCGGTCGCCGAGCTGGCCACCACCGGAGCCCGCAGGGCCGAGGAACTCGCCGATCAGCAGGCGGCTCAGGCCGAGGAGGCCGCCAAGGAGCACGAGCGGGAGATCAAGCGGGCCGAGCGGGCCGCCGCCAAGAAGGCCAAGGAAGCCGCCCGGGAGCCGTATGAGGGGCTGACCAAGGTCGAGCTGTCAGATCAGCTGGCCGAGCGGGACCTGCCGAAGACGGGCAACGTCGACGAGCTGATCGAGCGGCTCGTCAGCGCCGACAGCGAGTAGCTGCTGCTCGCGGTCTTGCTGGGTCGGCCTCCCCGCGTGTCTGCCTGCACGTCCACCTGGGCTGACAGCGCGATCGTGCTCGCCCGTCGATTCTCGCTCGTCATCGCTCCGACGATCGCGGCGGAGACGGCAGGGACGCCGAGGGGCCAAGACCAACCATTGAGCCGTCCGGTGCGAGGTCCCCAGGCGGTGCGTCTCGGTTCGTCCGGCCCGTTCGTCGTGAGCGACAGCTGGTTCAGGTGGGTGGTCGTGTTCTGTCGTGGACAGAAGAGGGCGGCGGGCGGGCGACGGTTGACCGAAGGGACGTGCGCAGCGTGGGTCATCAGGATGGGCCGCCCGAACCGGTCGAGGACCTCGACCGGTATGGCGAGCTGACCGGGTTTGCCGAGTTGGTGGCCGAGACTGCCCTGTCGTTCCTGGATGGGACCGACAGTGGGTCGGCGCGGACGTTGGTCGAGCAGATTGTGGCTGGGGCGGTCCTGGTGATCCCGGGGACGGCCGCGGCCGCGGTGGAGAACGTCGATCCGCAAGGACGGCTGCACGCACCCATCGCGGAAGGTGACGGTGTCGCCCGGTCCGTGATGGACGCCCAGAACGATACCGGGCAAGGGCCTTGCGTGGACGCGTTGCGAAACAACAAGCAGATCGTGACCGACGACCTGGCGACGGACCCGCGGTGGCCGTTGTTCTCCGCCCGGGCCACCGACCTGGGGGTCCGGTCGATCGTCTGCACCCCGATGGAAGGGGCCGGGCGACGGCTGGGCGTGCTCAGTTTGATGAGCCGGGCCGCGGAGTACGTCCGGGACGAGGACACCCCGACGATGGCCGCGGTGTTCGCCGCGCACGCCGCGGTCGCGTTGACCGGCGCTCGTCGGGTCGAGGACATCAACGGGGCGTTGACCAGCCGGGACGTCATCGGCCAGGCCAAAGGCGTCCTGATGGAGCGGTTCAAGATCACCCCGGATGTTGCGTTCGCGATGCTGGTCCGCACCTCCTCGGTGACCAATCTCAAACTTCGGGCAGTGTGCGACCAGCTGTGCCTGACCGGGGTGCTCCTGCCCGACCCGCCCCGCGCGCGCCGCGGACCCCCCGGCAGCTGACCGCACCCCGCACGATATGGCCTTTCGCGTCGCTTGTTTGAGGCTGACGCGA
>DATDBV010000778.1:0-5666 GCA_036524715.1 Nakamurella sp.
CGAGGTGAACACCGCTCCAGGTCCGCCCGGAGCGGTGTTCACCTTCGTGGAGCTGCGTATTGCCGGTCTTGGTGGGCGCACGGGCGTCGGGCGCGGCGGCCCGGCCGGCTCGGGTGGGAGCAGGTGGCACCGGTCCCGCGCGCGCCGTGTTCCGCATCGCTCCGCCGACGTGAACGCCGCTCCAGGTCCGCCCGGAGCGGTGTTCACATTCGTGGAGCTGCGTGGTGCCGGTTCGGTGGGTTCTCCTGGCGGTGGGCATCCACCGGGCGGGATGCGCCGCGCGCGCCGAGCGGCCTGACGACGGCGTCGCTGTGAAAGGACCGAGAACTCGATCCAGCTCGGCCCGGTCGGCCCGGTCGGCCCGGTCGGGGCTGGCGGTGCTGTCGGAAAGATCCTGCCGGTGCTGCCGCCGGCGAACCGGTCGCTCCGTCCCGCCCGTCGGCTTCGGACGTAGACGTCATTGCCGGGGCCCGGCGATCGGGGTGCCGATCGCCACCGGGTCGGCCGGATCGTCGATCGCCCACCGCCGCACCTCGCGATCCACACTCGGCCGCCTCGCGAGAACCGCCTGGGCACATGCGGCGATCGCCGGAAAACGGCGTGCTGCGCGTACCGTTTGATCATGAGCAACCCGGGTTCGAATCAGGACAACAACCCCTACGGCGCGGGTCCGGCCGGCGGTGGGTCGGGCGACCCGTTCGCGAAGGGATCCGGGGATGGGCCGCAGCCCTATCCGGGTGGCGCCAGCGGCTACCCGGGCCAGCAAGGCGGCTACCCGGGTCAGCAAGGTCAGCCGGGTCAGCAAGGTCAGCCGGGCTACCCGGGTCAGCAGGGCCAGCCGGGCCAGCAAGGTCAGCCGGGCTACCCGGGTCAGCAGGGCCAGCCGGGTCAGCAAGGTCAGCCGGGTTACCCGAGCCAGCCGGGCTACCCGAGCCAGCCGGGCTACCCCGGGCAGCCGGGTGGGTACGGCCAGCCGGGAGGGCCCGGGCAGCCCGGTGGCTACCCGGGACAGGGCGCGCCGGGTGGCTACCCCGGTCAGGGCGCGCCGGGTGGTTACCCCGGTCAGGGCGCGCCGGGTGGTTACCCCGGTCAGGGTGCGCCGGGCGGCTACCCGCCGCCATATCCCGGTGGCCCGCAGGGTTACGCGCCGTTCCCGGGGGGCGCCGGCCTCCCGGAGAAACCGGTCCGGCCGATCACCGTCACCCTGGCGTTCTACGACTGGATACTGATGGTCCTGGTGTCGGGCATCTCGACGGTGGTCGTGCTGACCAGCCCGGTGTGGGACCGGGCGATCGCCGCCGGCACGGTCGACGCCGGCTCGGCCGGCACCCTCTACATCGACACGACGAGCCTGGTGAACACGGTCAAGGTGATCGCCGTCGTGGCGTTCCTGATCTTCGCCGGGCTGTACCTGTTCTTCGCGTTCAAGATGAACTCGGGCCGGAACTGGGCCCGGATCGTGCTCACGGTCGTCGCCGCGCTCTCCGTGCTGTCCGGATTCACGGCGACCACCACGGTGACGGTGAACGGGCAGTCCTACAGCCCGAACATCGCGATCTTCAGCTGGATCAGCGCGGTCCTGGCCGCGGCGGCCATCGTGCTGATGTTCCTGCCCCAGTCCAACGCCTACTTCACCGCTACCAAGGCCGCCCGGCAGAGCCTGCGCTGAACGAGGACCTCACGGCTCCCGGTGCCGATGTGCCGGGAGCCGCCCGTCGCCCGGTAAGTTCGACGGCATGAGTTTCGGCGCGGGCGATGCCCGCAAGCGCCCTGGTTTCATGGATTCGTTCCGTGCGGCCCTGACCCCGGCCCCGTTGCCGCCGGACGACGGCAAGCCCCTCGTCCGGCCCAACAACGTCACCATCGCCACGGTGCTCGCCATCGCGGCCGGTGCCGTCTTCGTGCTGATCGGTGGATTCTCCATCGTTACCACCGACGATCAGCTCAATCAGGCGATCGCGCAGTACAACGCCAACATCTCGGACTGCACCAACCAGTTCGGGGGCATCGGCGACGCCGTCGTGGTGCCGACCGGCGCGTCGTCCGACGTCACCAACCAGGCTGAGGCATGCAAGACCTACATCCCGCTGACACCGGAAGCGATCTCGGGTGCGCGGACACAGAACATCATGATCAGCGCGATCGTGGTGGTCGTCGGACTGATCGCGCTGGCCGCTGGCTGGTTCGTGCGCTCGGGCAACCGGTGGGGCCGGACCGGTCTTGTCGTGGCAGTGCTGCTGTCGGTGGTGCTCAGCATGATGTTCCAGGTTTCCAACCTGTTCACCCTGGGTGCTTCGCTGATGCTGATCGTCGCGGTCATGCTGTGCTTCATCGGCAAGGGCGGCGTGTTCTTCGCACGGGTCAAGGCCAGGCGCGCGGGGTGAGTGACCCCGGCGGGACCGGCCCGGCCGGCGGTACCCCGGCGGCGGGTGGGGTCATCGTCGGCGCCGCAGCAGGTGGGGCCCCCGCAGGTGGGGCCGACTCCGCCGAGCCGGCGCCGACCGGGCGGGGCCCGGTCCGCGCCGTGACTGCCGGGGTGCTGGCGGTGCTGTTCCTTGCCGCCGCCGTCTACTGCCTGCGTCGGGGCATCGTCACCGACACCTGGCCGCCGTTCCTGCCGGACGCCGACTCGGCGACGATCACCCGGTACCAGGGGCCTTGGCTGACCGCGGCCGCCGTCGCGCTCCTCGGTGCCGGGTTGTCGATCATGGCCGCGATCCGGGGCCTTCGGGACCACCGCGGGGACCGGCGTGAGTGACACCACCGTGGTCCACCTGCTCCGGCACGGCAAGGTGCACAACCCAGCCAACATCCTCTACGGCCGGCTGCCGGGCTACCGGCTGGCCGCCTCGGGCCGGGCGATGGCCCAGGGAGTCGCCGACCACCTGCGCGGCACCGACATCGGCTACCTCGCCGCTTCCTCGCTGCAGCGGGCCCAGGAGACCGCCCGGCCGCTGGCCGAGCTGACCGGCCTGCCGATCGTCACCGACGAACGGATCATCGAGGCCGCGAACGACTTCGAGGGCACCGCGGTCGGGTTGAACACCTTCGGCCGGCCCGCCACCTGGTTGATGCTGCGCGATCCGTTGCGCCCCTCGTGGGGCGAGCCGTACCTGCAAATCGCGCACCGCATGCTGGCCGCGGTCTACACCGCCGTGCAGGCCGCCGACGGCCGGGCGGCGGTGCTCGTCACGCATCAACTGCCCATCGTCAGCGTCCGTCGGTACCTGGAGGGCCGCAGGCTCTGGCACGACCCGCGGCGCCGGCAGTGCGCCGTCGCCTCGCTGACGTCGCTCACCTTCGTCGACGGCGTGTTCGCCGGCGTCACCTACGCCGAGCCGGTCGGGCACATCGCCGCCGTGGACGACCTGGCGGGCGACCCCGACGTCGAGCAGCTGGTCCCGCCCGTCGACGGGTCGACCCCATGACGGCCCTGCGCGGCCGAGGGCTCGCGATCGCCGCCGGTCTGGCCCTGCTGGCGTCCTGCAGCACCGGCAACGACGCCGCCGTGTACGGGGGCTCCTTCACCTTCGTCTCGCCGGGCGGGCAGACCGAGTTCTCCTACCCGGCGGCCGACCGCGGCACGGTGACCAACCTGTCCGGCGAGAACCTGGCCGGAGAGGGCACGCTCTCGCTGTCCGACTACGCGGGCAGCGTCGTGGTGCTCAACTTCTGGGGATCCTGGTGCGGCCCGTGCCGGGCCGAGGCGCCCGAGCTGGGGGAGGCCGCGGCGGCCCTTGCCCCGGCCGGGGTGCAGTTCCTGGGCATCAACGTCAAGGACACCAAGGCCAACGGCGCCGACTTCCTGGCCAGCAAGCAGGTCAGCTACCCGTCGATCTACGACCCGTCGATGCGCACCCTGCTGGCCATCAAGGGCTACCCCGCGTCCGGCATCCCGTCGACCATCGTGCTGGACCGGCAGGGCCGGGTGGCGCACATCTGGCTGGAGGCCATCGACGACCCGCAGGAGATGATCGACGTGGTCGGGGCGATCGCCGCGGAACAGGCCTGACCCGACCAGACGATGACCGACACCATCCTCACCGGGCCCTACCTGCTGGCCGCGCTGCTCGCGCTGGCTGCCGGCGCGGTGTCGTTCGCCTCGCCCTGCGTGGTTCCGTTGGTGCCGGGCTACCTTGCCTACCTGGCCTCGCTGGTGGGCGCGGAGAGCGCGGTGGTCCCGGCCAACCCGACCGGCCGATCCGGGGCAGCCGGGTCACCCGGCCGCATCGAGCCGACCTCCGCGGTCCGCACCCGGGCGGTGCTGGCCACCTGCCTGTTCGTGCTCGGCTTCACGGTCGTGTTCCTGGCCCAGTCCGTTGTGGTGGTCGGACTCTCCCGGGCGCTGCTGGCCAACACCGACACGCTGATGCTGGTCGGCGGGACCATCACCGTGGTGATGGGGGTGGCCATGCTCGGGCTGATCAAACCGCTGCAGGTCGAGCGCCGGCTGCACCTGCGCCCCGCGGGTCGGTACGTCGGGGCGCCGCTGCTGGGCGCGGTTTTCGCGCTCGGCTGGACGGTCTGCCTGGGCCCGACCCTGGTTGGCGTGCTGTCGCTGGCCGGCGCCACCCACTGGGGTGGCTCGGCCTGGCGGGGGCTGTCGCTGGTGCTGTTCTATTGCGCCGGACTGGGCCTGCCGTTCATCGCGGTGGCCTTCGGCTTCGGCTGGGCGGCGAGCGGGCTGGGCTTCCTGCGCAGGCACACCCGGACCATCCAGATCGCCGGGGCCATCGGCCTGATCGTGCTCGGACTGCTGATGATGACGGGCCTGTGGGGTTCCTTCGTCGCCTGGCTGCAGGGTCGGGTCGCGGGCGTCGGGACCCTGCTGTGAGCGAGCGTTCGCGAGCGAACCACGGGCACAGCAGCCGGCGGCCGGCGCGGGGCGTCCGAGCGTGCGCAGGCGGGACACGGAAGGCGACGCCGTGACCGAGACGCACACCCGGACGCAGCCGTCCGGGGAACCGGCACCACCGTCGCCCCGGTCCGGCCCGCTGGGCGCCCCGGTCGCGTTCCTGCGGAACGCGTGGCGGCAGCTGACCAGCATGCGCACCGCCCTGATCCTGCTGTTCCTGCTGGCCCTGGCCTCGCTGCCGGGCGCGTTGCTGCCGCAGTGGTCGCTCAACAGCGCCAAGACCGCGCAATACATCGCCGACCACCCGACGATCGGGCCGTGGCTGGATCGGCTGGGCTTTTTCGAGGTGTTCGCCGCCCCCTGGTACGCGGCCATCTACCTGCTGCTGTTCACCTCGCTGGTCGGCTGCCTGACCCCGCGGACCTGGGAGTTCGTCGGGCAGTTGCGGGCCCGGCCGGTGGCCACCCCGCGCAACCTGGGTCGGCTGCCGCACCACGACCGGCGGGCGGTCGCCGGCTCGGTCGACGAGGTGGCCGACCGGATCGCCGCGGGCCTGCGGGGCTGGCGGATCGCCCGCCGCACCGAGGAGCGGCCGGGCCAGCAAGCTGCGGGCGAGGCAGCGGACACGATTGCGGTGTCTATTTCAGCGGAGAAGGGCTTCCTGCGTGAGCTGGGGAACCTGGTGTTCCACTTCTCGTTGCTGGGCCTGCTGGTCGCCATCGCGGTGGGCAAGATGGTCGGCTACGAGGGTTCGGTCATCGTCAACGTGGGCTCGCAGTTCTGCTCCACCTCGCCGGCGTCATACGACAAC
>DATDBV010000779.1:0-5927 GCA_036524715.1 Nakamurella sp.
GCTGTCCGGGATGACGGTCGACCCGGTTTACGGTCCGGCGCCGGGCGACGTGGTGCAGGACTTCGAGCGGATCGGCTGGCCGGGCGAGTTCCCGTTCACCCGCGGCCTGCACGCCACCGGCTACCGCGGCAAGCCGTGGACCATCCGGCAGTTCGCCGGCTTCGGCAACGCCGCCGACACCAACCGCCGCTACAAGTTGATCCTGGCCGAGGGCGGCCACGGGCTGTCGGTGGCGTTCGACATGCCCACCCTGATGGGCCGCGACTCCGACGACGCCCGCTCGCTCGGCGAGGTCGGGCACTGTGGGGTGGCCATCGACTCGGCCGCCGACATGGATGTGCTGTTCGACGGCATCGACCTGGGTGACGTCACCACGTCGATGACGATCTCCGGGCCGGCCGTGCCGGTGTTCTGCATGTACCTAGTCGCGGCCGAAAGGCGGGGCGTGGCAGTCGAAAGGCTCAACGGAACGCTGCAGACGGACATCTTCAAGGAGTACATCGCGCAGAAGGAGTGGATCTTCCCACCCGAGCCGCACCTGCGGCTGATCGGCGATCTGATGGAGTTCTGCACCGAGCGGATGCCGGACTACAAGCCGCTGTCGGTGTCCGGCTACCACATCCGCGAGGCCGGCTCCACGGCCGCGCAGGAGCTGGCCTACACCCTGGCCGACGGGTTCGGCTACGTCGAACTGGGGCTCTCCCGCGGGCTCGACGTCAACGCGTTCGCCCCCGGGCTGAGCTTCTTCTTCGACGCACACGTCGACTTCTTCGAGGAGATCGCCAAGTTCCGCGCCGCCCGACGGATCTGGGCCCGCTGGATGCGCGATGTCTACGGCGCGACCGATCCGCGGGCCCAGTGGCTGCGATTCCACACCCAGACCGCCGGAGTGTCGCTGACCGCGCAGCAGCCGGACAACAACGTGACCCGCACCGCGGTCGAGGCCTTGGCCGCGGTGCTCGGCGGCACCAACTCGTTGCACACCAACGCCCTCGACGAGGTGTTGGCGCTGCCGACCGAACGGTCGGCCCAGATCGCCATGCGCACCCAGCAGGTGATCATGAACGAGACCGGCGTGATCAACGTGGCCGATCCGCTGGGTGGCAGCTGGTACGTCGAGGCCCTCACCGACCGGATGGAGGCCGAGGCGGACCGGATCTTCACCCGGATTCGCGACCTCGCCGCGCTGGCCGTGCCGTCCGGCCAGCATCCGATCGGGGAGATGACCAGCGGCATCCTGCGGGGCATCGAGGACGGCTACTTCACCGGCGAGATCGCCGACGCCGCCTTCGCCTACGCCAACGCGGTGGAAAAGGGCGACAAGAAGGTCGTCGGGGTGAACACGCTGACCGGTGGGGTGGGCGACGACCTGAAGATCCTGCGGATCTCGGCCGAGGTCGAACAGCAGCAGAACGCCCTGCTGGGCCGGCGCCGGGCCGCTCGCGACGACGCCGCGGTCCGGACCTGCCTGGATCGGCTGGTCGCCGCCGCACGCGGCTCGGACAACATGGTTCCGGTCATGCTCGAGGCGGTCCGCGCCGAGGCCACCCTGGGTGAGATCTGCGATGCGCTGCGAGCCGAGTGGGGTGTCTACACCGAACCGGCCCGGATCTAGCTGCGCTGGATGGCGACCTCATCCCACCCCCACAACCCCCCCGAAGTGATCATGAAGGACACGCCCCTAACCGAGCCTGATCAGGGCGTGTCCTTCATGATCAACTCAGACGACCTCGCAGGCTCGGCTCGGTATCGGAATCGGGTATCGGAATGACCTCGCCGCCCCTCCTGAACCTCCGTGAAGATTCTGTTCAGCGGCTGGCCGGCGTACGGACATCTGCTGCCGATGGTGCCGCTGGCGCGCGCGGCGGTCGACGGCGGCCATGACGTGCTGGTCGTCTCGGGCGCCGACGTGCGCGCGCTGATCGAACGGCACGGACTGCCGGCCGCGGTGGCCGGCCCAACCCTGGCGGAGGCATACGCGGCCGCCGCCGAGGCCAACCGCGCGGCCGGGCTGGATACGGAATTCGGCCGGATGGGCCCGGAGCAGCAGGCGCTGGCGGCGGCCCGGCACTTCTTCGGCGCGGCGGCGCTTCGCCGGGTCCCCGAGCTTTTCGAGCTGATCGGGCGGTGGCGGCCCGACCTGATCGTGCACGACACCCTGGAGCTGGCCGGCCCGACCGTCGCCGAGGTCGTCGGGATCCCGCACGCCACCCATTCGTACGGCCCGCTGGTACCCGAGACCCGGCTGTTCGCCACGGCGTTCACGCCCGTGTTCACCGAGGCGGGAATGCCCGACCCGATGCCCGGTGTGTTCGGCTCCCCGTACCTGGAGGTGTGCCCGCCCGGACTGCAGGCGGCCGGCACGCAGCCGTGGACCGACGTCGTGCCGATCCGGCCGTGGGTAGGTGACGTGCCCGCCGGCGAGTCGCTTCCCGCCGCGTTCGCCGATCTGCCGCATCCGACCAACGTCTATCTCACCTTGGGAACGGTGACCAACCAGCGGCCGGGGGTGTTCGCGGCGGTCCTGGACGGGTGCGCCCGGCTGCCGGTCAACGTCGTGGTCACGACCGGTCCAGGGGTCGACCCCGCGACGGTGGCCGGTGGCCGGCCGGCGGTGCTCGCGCGGCCCTACTTGCCCCAGTCGCTCGTGTTGCCACACTGCTCGGCGGTGGTGTCCCATTGCGGTGCGGGAACCATGTTCGGGGCGCTGTGTCACGCACTGCCCCAGCTGTGCCTGCCCCAGGGGACCGACCAGCCCGCCAATGCCGATGCGGTCACGAGGGCAGGCGCCGGCCTGGTTCTCGATCCCGGTGACGTCGACGCGGACACGGTCGCCCGCGCCCTTCGGCAGCTGCTCGAGGACTCCGCGATCCGCGCGGCCGCGGCGCGAATCCGATCGGAGATCGAGGGGCTTCCGTCCCCCGCGTCGGCCCTGCGGACGCTGCTCGGCCGCCTGGCCCGGTGAACGTCGGTCACGGGCCTTGGTCATGGGCATGCTTCTTCGCCTGATGGGTGATGGAGTCGGCGACGACATCTGTCGCCTCCTGGACCGAGAGTCCGGTCGCTCGTAATGCGGTGAATGTCGCCGGATGCACCAGTCCGGCCGTCGTCTTGGCGAGGACCTCGTCCTGGTTGCCGGCGAGGGCCTCGGCGTAGAGCCCCTGAACGGCCCGCCAGTAGTCCGCCAGTGCCCGCGCCAGGGCCGGGACCTCGGTGAGCTCCGCCTCGAGCAGGTCGAACCAGCGCTGGGTGCGGTCGAAGAACTCGAACATCGCCGCGGTCAGGTTTCGGATGCGGCCGTCCAGTGACGGCGAACCGGTGAAGATCTTCCGGTCCGGCACCCGGACGTCGGTCACCAGCCTGTCCACGACCGCCTCCAGGAGCAGGTCCGGAGTGGCGAAGTGATTGGTGACCGTCGCCGGTGATACGTCCGCGACCCGAGCCACCTCCGTCATGGTCGTGCCGCGGGCGCCGTGCTGGGTGAACACCTCCAGCGCGGCGTCCACGACGCGTGCGCGGGTCTGCGCGACCTGTGCGGCCCGCCGCCCCATCGAATAGGCCCTCGGCGACATTGACAGTCCAATCAATTGGGTGAATCATTCAGTCAATCAAATCGTACGGCAGGAGGACGCCATGACCCGTGGACACGCGACATCCGGCAGCACCGTCGTCACCCGGCTCGGTCCGCTGCACGTCAGGACGACCGGCGCGGGCCCGACCGCCCTGCTCTGGCACAGCTTGTTCGTGGACTCCTCCACCTGGGGCCGGGTCGAGCCGGGGCTCGCGAACCATCGCCGGCTGATCCTGGTGGACGGCCCCTGCCATGGGACCAACCCGCCGGCCCGCGGCCCCGTCACCTTCGACGATTGCGTCGGCGCGGCCGTCGACGTGCTGGATCACTTCGGCGTCGACGAGCCGGTGGACTGGCTCGGCAACGCCTGGGGCGGCCATGTCGGCGTCCTGTTCGCTCAGGCCCACCCCGACCGGTGCCGCAGCCTGGTCGCCATCGGCACACCGGTGCATGCGCTGGCCCGCGCCGAACGCCGGCAGATCCGGCTGCTCGCCGCCGTCTACCGGATCGCCGGTGCACGCCCGCTGGTCAAGTCGCTCGTCGGCGCCCTGATCGGGCCGCAGGCAAGAAAGGACGACCCGGACGGCTTTGCGATCGTCGCCGACGCGTTTCGTCGGGCCGAACGGCGGGGCATGTACGACGCCACCCAGTGGTTCAGCATCCGGCGGCCCGACCTGACACCTGTCCTGGACCGGCTCGGCGCACCAACCCTGTTGGCGACCGACCGCAACAATCCGATGTGGACCGTCGACGATGCCCGGGCCGAGGCCGGCCGTCTGCACCGCGGCGGGCTGGTCATCCTGCCCGGCGCCGGACACATCGGACCACTGCTGCAGGCTCCGGCCGACGTGGTCGAGGTAGTGGCCGGGTTCTGGCGGGATCCCTACACGACGCTGACCAACCTGTCGGGCAGCACCGCGGCACGAAGCGCGCAGAAGGGGTCGGCCAGCTGACCACCGGCGACCGGAGCATCGATGCGCACCGACCACAGTCCCATCCGAACCTCGACTGTCCTTGCGGTACTGGGATTGTCGTGGCTGGGCCTGGTCATCCACAACCTGGCCGATCTCGGCCCGCAGGTGCTGCTCGGTCCGGAAACTGTCGCCCCCACGGTCGTCTACCTGCTGCTGGCGGCCGCCTGGACGACTCCGGCGCGGCGCCCGGTGGCGTGGCTGATGCTTGTCTGGGGTTCGCTTCACCTGGTCGGCGGGGGGCTGCTCAGCGTGCTGCCGATACCGCTCTGGCCGTTCCAGCCCGAGCAGTCCCTGCACCACTACGCCTTTCACGCGATCTACGCTGCCCTGCAGGTGCCGCTGGTAGTCGCGCTGGCCGATTACCTCCGGTCAGGCGTTCGTCGCACACCCGTCAGCCGGTCCTGAATCGGTCGAGAAACTCCAGCGCTCGTTCCAATGCCTCGGCGGCGGAGCGTTCGTCGTACTCGTCGGGCCGCGACGGATCGGTGAACAGGTGACCTCCCCGGTAGTCGAGGAACGCCTCGCACGGCGACCCGGCAGCACGAACCGAATCAAGGAACGGCGTGATCCAGTCGTCCGACCGCATCGGATCACCGGCCGAGTAGTGCAGCTGCACCGGGGTGTCCTCGGGCCAGGAATCCAGGCCGAGCATCGCGACCGGCAGCGCTCCGGAGAACTGCAGCGACCCCACAACGCCACCGGCCCGGCCGCCGCGGGCTGCGGTCACGTACTCGGCCATGCCAGCGCCGTTGGAGAAGCCTGCCGTGACGATCGGCCCCGGTTCGTCGGCGATGGCGGCCAGGGCCGACCGCATCAGGGCGTGCGGGAACCCGATGTCGGCCGCGAACCGGCCGGCCTCCTCGTAGTCGTCGAAGGATCGGCCGCCGTACTGGTCGACGACCAGCACATCGTGGCCGGCGCTACGGAACATCTCGGCGGCGGCGGTGATGCCCTGCCGAATGCCCAGAACCGAGTGGAAGAGCGCAATTCTTGTCATGCCCGCCAGTCTGGCAAGGGGGTCTGACAACGGGCCTTCCGGTGGTCAGAGGCATTTGAAGCTGAGGCGCTGATACGCGGGGAAGATCCGGTCGTGTGGCGCGACCGGATGTTCCCCGCGGAGCTCGGTCTGAGCCGGATCGCCGAGGCCGGTCGAGAGCAGGCCGAGTGCTGGAACCGCGCGGCCCTTGGCAAGGGGAAGATCAAGTCGTGCGCGCGACCGGGTGTCTGGCGGGTCCCCGCCGCGACGGAACCTCCGCTACCGACCTGCGCGAGGAACGCCTCCCAGGTTTGGCCTCGCCCGTCGAGTTCGTCCCGGCTGACGCAGCCGCGTCACGCATACGATCGACCCACGCTCCTCGATCTCTATGCCGGCGTCCCCGTCA
>DATDBV010000780.1:0-3833 GCA_036524715.1 Nakamurella sp.
ATCGCCCTCGCGGCCAACATCGAGCTCCTGACCGCTGCCGACACCGCCACCAACGTCATGCTCGTCGGGATCGTCCCGCTCACCCTGCTGGCCGCCGCCGTGGCCGCCCGGGTGCTCAAGGCCCGCCGTCCGCAGGTCTACGCCGGCGTCGGCGCCGTGCACACCGAGGACGGACACATCCCGGCCCCCGAACCCAAGGATCCCGCCCAGTGAGCCCCGACCTGATCATCACCGCCGACACCGTGCATACCCTCGACCCGGCCCGCCCGGCGGCCACCGCGGTCGCCGTCACCGGCGGCGTGATCGCCGGGGTCGGTCAACGCAGCGACGTCGCCGGCTGGCGGGGCGCCCGGACCGAGGTCATCGACCTGGGCGCGGCCACCGTCACGCCGGGTCTGGTCGACGGCCACATCCATCCGGTGTTCGGCCTGGACCTGACCCAGGGCGCCGACCTGTCCGGCGTCCGCGATCTGGACGAGCTGGTCCATTCGTTGCGCCGGGCGCAGCGGGCCGAGCCGGGGGAGTGGGTGCTGGGCTGGGGCCTGAACCCGAACGCATTCGGCCGCACTCCGATCACCCACCAGCCGCTGGTGCGCGCGGTCGGCGACATCCCGGTGTTCATCCTGATGTTCGACGCGCACGCGGCGATCGCCAGCCCCGCGGCGCTCAAGCGGGCCGGCATCGACGGAGCCCGCGAGTTCGCCGGCGGTGCGTCCATCGTGTGCGACGAGAGCGGCACCCCCACCGGGCATCTGCTGGAGATTCCGGCCTACGAGCCGGTCCGGGCGGTGCTGCCGGCGCAGAGCACGTCCGTTCGTCGCTCCCGGTTCCGGGATCTGCTGCAGCGGATGGCCGCGGCCGGCCTGACCGCCGGCAACGCGATGGACTTCGAGGGCGACTCGGCCGACCTGGTCGGCACTCTCGCCGCCGGGCAGGGACTGCCGATCCGGTTGCGGTTCGCCCCGTTCTGCATGCCCGGCGTCACTCGCGCCGAACTGGACGACCTGGTCGACCGGCAGCGCACCGGGTGCTCCCGGTGGCGGGTGGACGGGGTCAAGTTCATGATCGACGGCACGGTGGACGGCGGCACCGCCTGGCTGTCCGACGCCGACAGCCACGGCGAGAGCACCGCCCCGTTCTGGCCGGATCCGGCCGAGTATGCCTGGGCTGCAAGGTATCTGGCCGACCGCGGGGTGCCGGTGGTGACCCACGCGATCGGCGACGCCGGCGTGCGGTACGTCCTGGACACTTTGGAAGGCACCCGGCGCGGGCGGGTCCCGCACCGCATCGAGCACATCGAGACCATCCCGTCGGAGCTGGTCGGCCGGTTCCGCGCGCTGGACGTCACCGCGAGCATGCAGCCCACCCACTGCACCCTGTACACCAGCGCCGACCACAGCGACAACTGGTCGGAGCGACTGGGTTCCGAGCGTGCGAACCGGGCGTTCCGCTGTCGCGACCTGGCCGACGCCGGCGCCCGGCTGGCGTTGGGTTCGGACTGGCCGGTCGCGCCGTTCGACCCGCGCGGCGTCATCGCCGACGCGCAATTGCGCCGCCCGCACGGGCACGCCGACGCCGCGCCGGTGCTACCCGGCCAGGCGCTGACCGCCCGGCAGGCCCTGCACGGCTACACCACGGCGTCCGCCCAGGCGGCCGGGCTCGGGGACGTGGCCGGTCGGATCGCGCCGGGGTACCGGGCCGACCTGTCCGCGTTCGGGCTCGATCCGTTGACCACCGCGCCCGACGAGTTCGCCCAGTCCCCGGTGCCGTTGACCGTCGTCGATGGCGTCGCCGTGCACCGGGCAGACTGAGGCCGTGCCCCGTCCGTCCCAGCCCATCCTGTCCCGCGAGCTCATCTGCCGAACGGCGCTGGCTCAACTGGATCGGACCGGGCGGTTCACCGTGCCCGAGGTCGCGCAGAAGCTGGGCGTCAGCGTGTCCTCCCTGTATCACCACGTCGCCGGGCGCGCGGAGATCGTCGAGGGTATCCGCGGGCTGCTGGCCAGTCGGTTCACCCCGATCGCCGACGACCTGCCGTGGGCGGACGGTGTGGCCGGGTGGGCCCGCAGCTACCGTGACGCCTTCGCCGCCCACCCGGCCGTCATTCCGGCCCTGGTGGCGCAGACGATCAGCGATCCGACGACGCTGCGGCAGTACGCCGCCCTGGCCGGCGCGCTGACCCGGGCGGGATTCGGCCCGGATTCGGTGGTGCTGGCCGTCACCATGCTCGACAACCTGTGCCTGGGTGCCGCTCTCGATGTCGGTGCGCCGTCGGTGATCTGGGAGGACTCCCCGGCGCTGGACTCGCCGCTGCAGGCGGCGCTGGCCCGGGCCACGCTGGGCGCCGACCGGGCGGAGCAGGGCTTCGAAATGGGCCTGAACCTGACCATCCGCGGACTTGCGGAGATGCTCGAGCGCGACCGGGTGTCGACGCCGACCGTGTGAAACGATGGCGGACGGTGTCATTCGGACCGGTGCCCGACCGCGCACCATGCGCGGGCGGTCGTCGTCACCGGCCGCTAGTCGTGCGCCCCTGGTCGGGGACCTGGACCGGGCCGATCAGTGGACCCGGGCGGCCGAACGGCATCTGGGCCCGGGCGTCGAACGTGGACCGGCCTTCCTACGCGTACTGCCTGTCCCACCTCGGACTGATCCTGTGCGACGTCGGCCGTTGGGACGAGGCGGAAATCGCCTTGCGGCTGGCCGGCGGTCGTTCGCGGGACGGCGGCGCCCGGATCGTCGGGCAGGCCAGGGCAGCCCTGGCCGAGTGTGGATCGCCCGCGGCCGGCTGGACGATGCCCGCCGGCTGCTCGCCGACCGAACCGATCATCCGGACAGCGTGCTGCCCCTGGCACCGCTGCGACTGGCCGACGGCGCCTATGCGGACGCGGTCGTCGTCGCCCGGCTGCACAATTCGGTGCGGACGATCGAACACCACGTCGGCGAGATCCTGGCCGGGCTGGGTCTGCGCGGCCGGGCCGAGGCGGCGGTCTACGCGGTGTCCCTGCAGGTCAAGGAGGCAGTTGAATGAGCTTCGACGTCGCGGCGCAGGCCTACGGCCGGTTCATGGGCCGGTACTCCGAACCGCTGGCCGATGAACTGGTGCGGTTGTTGCCGCTGTCCGCGGGCCAGTCCGCGCTCGACGTGGGGTGCGGACCCGGCGCGCTGACCGCCCGGCTGGTCGACCGGCTCGGCGCCCCGAACGTGTGCGCGCTCGACCCGTCCGCGCCGTTCGTGGCCGCCGCCCGGGAGCGGTTTCCCGGCCTGGACGTGCGGCAGGGCCGGGCCGAGGAGCTGCCCTGGCCGGCCGGCTCCTTCGACGTGGCGGCGGCCTCCCTGGTGGTGCACTTCATGCGGGATCCGGTCGCCGGGCTGCGGGAGATGGGTCGGGTGGTGCGGGCCGGCGGGACGGTGGCCGCCACCGTCTGGGACCACGCCGGCGACCGGGGGCCGATCTCGCCCTTCTGGCGCGCGGTCCGCGACCTCGACCCGGCGGCCCCCGACGAATCCCGCCTGGCCGGGGCCCGGGCCGCGCACCTGGCCCAGCTGTTCGTCGCGGCCGGCCTGGACCTGCGGTGGGACACGGTCCTGACGGTGGCCGTCCGGTACTCCTCGGTGGATGAGTGGTGGGAGCCCTACACCCTCGGCGTCGGCCCGGCCGGAGCCTACGTCACCGGCCTGCCCGAGGCGGGCCGAGAGGCGTTGCGCCGCCGCTGTGTCGAGTTGCTGCCGGCGGCGCCGTTCGACATCGACGCGACGGCCTGGTGCGTGATCGGCGGGCGCTGATCACCGGGCGGGCTCGGCCCGCCTCCCCTACGGTGATGCGGTACCCC
>DATDBV010000781.1:0-14640 GCA_036524715.1 Nakamurella sp.
GTGGATCGGTGTCCGAATTGTCGATATCGCGGGAACGTCGGACGGACCGGCACGAGGAGTGGCTGCCTCAGCGGTCGAGGGCGGCCGCCGCCTCCAGCACCATCCAGCCGGACAGCTGAACCGACAGGTCGCGCTCCGGGCGGTGGGACCCACGGTGGGGTGGCCGCGCCGGCCGGGACCAGTCCGGCCCGAAGCACACACGACGATCCGACCCCTGCGTCGCGGCCAGCGCATTCGACCAGGCGGCGTCGGCCGAGGCGCGCACCAGATCGGCGGCGCGCGACCGGACCCGCACGGACTCGGCGGCGTCCCCGGGCAACGACACTGCGACCAGTCCCAGGTACCGGGCGAGAATCCCGGTGAACAGCCCCGAGTCGCCGCCGTCGTGCCCGGTCAGCACCCCGTCCACGCTGAGCCGGTCGCCGACCGCGTCGACGAGGCGGCGGACCCGGTCCGCGTGCCGTGCGCCGGAGACCGAGCGCACCGCCAGTTCCACTTCGGCGCCCAGCGCCACGCCCTGGTTGTAGGTGTAGATCGGCGTCTCGATTCTGATACCCCCCCGCCCGCCCACAGCGCCCTGGCCGTCCGGCCGGGCGCCGTCCCGGATCAGCCCGGTCGCAGGGTCCCGGAGGACGGTATCGATCCAGTCGGCGGTCGTCACCGCCCGGTCCAGGAACCCGGTCCGGGCCAGCAGGATCGCCGCCGGCCCGTTGGCCGGGGCGTTCTTGAACTCGTCCCCGCGCCGCCAGGGGATGCCGCCGCCCAGCTCACCGGACCAGGCCGCCAGGATCTCCCGCGCCAGCAGCCGCACCACCGGCGGCCGGCCCAGACCGAGCCGCCGGTCGGCCCGCTCCAGCGCGAGCGCCAGCCAGGCCATGTCGTCGTAGTACGCGTTGGTCCACCGGCCCAGGTTCCGCACGTGGATGCCCCGGACCAGCCGCTCGATCAGCGCCCGGCGCCGGTCCGCCGGGTCGCGGACCTCGGCGTCGACGAGGCAGTCCAGCAGGTGCGCCTGCCACCAGTAGTTCCAGGCCAGGAACGAGCGGTGCCGCACCCCCGCCGGCCGTGCGTTCACGCCGAGCGCGGTGCCGGGCACGCCCCACAGGCGACGCACAAAGCGGCCCAACACGGATCGCTCCGCCACCGCGGCCCGCTCGGCCGCCGTCCCCCGCCCGGCGGACGCCCCCGAGGTCAGGACGGGTCCTCGTCGTCCCAGAGCTGGGACCGGTCGAACCCGTCCCGCGGTCGACGGCGTGCCCGCCCGGCCGGCACCGGCTCCGGCGCGGGGGTGTCGCGCGGCCCGTCCGCCGGCTCGTCGGTGCGTGGCTCCCGGAACTCCCGGACGACGAACACGCCCAGCCCGATCAGCGCGATCGCCCCGAACGCCTCCCACTGCAGCGCGTAGGACAGGAACGGCCCAGGGTCGGTCTGCGGCATCTCGATCGGGGTGAGCACGCCGGGACTCTGCTCGGTGAGCTGGACGAAGCCGACCACGAAGGTCTCACCCGGCCGCGCGCCGAACGCCTCGTCGATGATCGCCGCGCTGATCTCGGTGACCTGCACCTGCCCGTCGTCGGTGGTCGGGGCCCGGTTCGACGGGTCGAGCTGGTCGCCGCGCACCCGGCCGGTGATGGTGACCTCGCCGGCCGGCACATCCGGGATCGTCACCCCCTGGTTGACCTCCAGGAACGACACCGAACCCCGGTCGACCAGCAGCGTCTCGCCGGACGCCAGCCGGAACGGCAGGACGAACTCCGAGATCGGTTGACCGGCGGCGTTCTGCCGCAGCCGGACCTGGACCTGGCGGGCCGGGTCGAACCTACCGGTGGCGGTGACCACGTGCCACAGCGCCGATTCGGGCGGCTGCCCGGTCGTCGACATCGGGTCGAGAACCGGGACCGCCGGGGCCGCGAGCGCGGCGGTGATCGCCGCGTTCTGTGCGGAACGCTCCGCGTTACGGTTGAACTGCCAGGGGGCGAGCAGGAAGAAGCAGGCGCCGGCGAAGGCCGACGCCGCCAGGATCACCGCGATCCAGCCGGGCCGGAGCAGGAACGCCAGCCGCTTCGGGATGCTCGCCGAGGTGCTCACCGGCGGGTCATCGGCCCTGCTCGGCCAGCCGGCGGCGGATCTCGTCGATCACCCCGGGCATCGCCGCGACCGTCATGACCAGCACCTCGACGAACCCCTGATGAGGGCCGTAGTAGGGGTCGGGCACCTCGTCGCCGTCGGCGTCCGGATCAAATGAACGCAGCAGGAGCACTCTTTCCCGGTCCGGTTCGGGCAGCATCCGCCTGACCAACGCCCGGTGGTCCCGATCGGCGGCCAACACCAGGTCGATCCCGGTCAGGTCGGCCCGGGTCAGCTGCCGGGCGACGTGCTCGGTGGGGTAGCCGGACTCGGTCAGCACCCGCACAGACCCGTGGTGCGCGCCGGAGCCGATGTGCCAGTTGCCCGTGCCGGCGCTGGTCACCCGGACCCGGTCGGCCAGCCCGGCCTCCTGCACGGCGCGCCGCAGCACCTGCTCGCCGATGGGGGAGCGGCAGATGTTGCCGGTGCAGACCACGCACACGTGGAACGGCCTGGCGATCTGGAGCTCGGAGGGCACCGGGCCATTCTCCCTCAGGCTGCCCGGCAGGCCTGACACACTGCGTGCGTGACGACGATCCGCGACGTGCTGGACACCCTGGAGCGGGCCTATCCGGCGGCGCTGGCCGAGGGCTGGGACACTGGGATCGGGCTGACCTGCGGCGATCCCGACGACGAGGTCACCGCCGTGCTGCTGGCCGTCGACGCCGACGCGGTGACGGTGGTCGAGGCGATCGCGGCCGGGGCGCAGTTGCTGCTCACCCACCACCCGCTGCTGTTCCGGCCGGTGCAGACCTTGGCCGCGGACTCGGCCAAGGGCGGCCTGGTGCACCGGATGATCCGGTCCGGCCTGGCGCACGTCGCCGCCCACACCAACGCCGACACCGCGGCCGGCGGCGTCAACGACGCTCTCGCCAGCGTGCTCGGCCTGGGTGGGACGAGGCCGCTGGTCCCGCACCCGGACGGGACGACCGGCAGCGGCCGGGTGGGCGTGCTCGCCGGCGCGCTGACCCTGACCGAGTTCACCGCGCTGGTCGCCCAGCGGCTGCCGGCCACCGCCGGTGGAGTGCGCGCCGCGGGTGCGCCCGATCGGCTGATCAGCACCGTCGCGATCTGCGGGGGCGCCGGCGACTCCTACCTGCCGGCCGCGGCCGCGGCCGGCGCGGACGTCTACCTGACCTCGGACCTGCGGCACCACGTCGTCGGCGAGTTCGTCGCCGACCCGGACCACCCCGCCGTGGTCGACGTCGCGCACTGGTCCGGGGAATGGCCGTGGCTGCCGGTGGCCGCCGATCTGCTCCGTGCCGCCCACCCCGACCTGACGGTCACCGTGTCCACCGCCCGCACCGATCCGTGGACCGTGCACGCCGCGTCCGGCCCCGTCGGGTAGCGTCGCGAGCCGAGCCGAGCCGAGAAGTGGGTGGTGAGCCGTGCCTGCCAAAGCCGATCCGTTCGTCCAGCGCCGGCTGCTGGACGTCGCGCGCATCGACCAGGCGGCGACGGCCGCCGAGCACCGCCGCGGGACCCTGCCCGAGCTGGCGGTCATCACCGACGGCACGGCGACCGTCGAGCGGCTGCGCGGCGCTCTGGTCCTCACCCAGGCGGAGATCGGCGACCTGGACCGCGAGTCGCGCAAGCTCGACCAGGAGATCGATGCCGTGCGGTCCCGGGCCAAGCGGGACAGCGACCGGCTCGCGTCCGGTATCGGGCAACCGCGGGACCTGGAGAACATGCAGCACGAGCTGGTGTCGCTGGCCCGGCGCCAGTCCACCCTGGAGGACGAGGCCCTCGAGCTGATGGAGCGGCGGGAGACGGCCGACGGCGAGCAGGCCCGCATCGACGGGGAGCTGGCCGCCGCGCGGGCCGCGGTGGCGGCCGCGGAACAGCGGCGCGACGACGCCTTCGCCGACATCGACGACGAGCTCACGCGGGCCGCCGCCGAGCGGGCCGGGCTGACCGACGGCATGCCGGCCGAACTGATCAAGCTGTACGAGCAGATCCGGGCGCGCGGCCGGACCGCCGCCGCGGCGCTGAACGGCCCCCGGTGCGAGGCGTGCCGGATGGACCTGGACCGCAGCGCGCTGAACGACATCTGGTCGGCCGGGGCGGACGACGTGGTCCGGTGCACCGAGTGCGGCGCCATCCTGATCCGCTCGTGAGTCATGCCCTGGACCGGGTCGTCGTGCAGGCCGATGGCGGTTCGCGGGGCAACCCCGGACCGGCCGGCTACGGGGCGGCGGTGTTCGACGAGTCCGGGACGGTGCTGGCCGAACGGGCGGCGTCCATCGGGAAGGCCACCAACAACGTCGCCGAGTACTCCGGGCTGATCGCCGGCCTGGAGGCGGCGCTCGATCTCGGCGCGGCCACCGTCTTCGTGCAGATGGACTCCAAGCTGGTCGTCGAGCAGATGTCGGGTCGCTGGAAGGTCAAGCACCCGGACATGAAGCCGCTGGCGAGCCGGGCGGCCGGCCTGGTCGCCCGGTTCGACAAGGTCAGCTTCGAGTGGATTCCCCGGGCGCGCAACAAGCACGCCGACCGGCTGGCCAACGAGGCGATGGACGAGGCCGCCGCCGGCCGGGTGTGGGTCGCCCGGACCGAAATCGAGAACTCCGCAGGCACCGACGAGACCGAGCCGGATCCGGCCGCCGCCCTGCCAGCCCCGCGGGACGGTCACCCGACCCGGTTCCTGCTGGTCCGGCACGGCGAGACGACCTACGGCGCGCAAGGCCGATTCGCCGGACGTGAGGACGTGCCGCTGACCGACCGCGGCCGCCGGCAGGCTGCCGCGGTGGCCGACCGGATCGGGTCCCTGCCGCCCGCCGTGGTGCTGACGTCGCCGCTGGGGCGGTGCCGGGACACGGCGACGGCGATCGCGACGGCGGCGGCGGTACCGCTGGTGCAGGACGACCGCCTGCTCGACGAGGGGCTCGGCGAGTGGACCGGCTTGCGGGTGGCGCAGATCGAGCGGGATTGGCCGGCCGAGTTCGCCGCCTGGCGCCGGGACCCGGCTGGCGCCCCGCCCGGCGGGGAGTCGTTCACCCAGGTCCGGGAGCGGGTGAAGCCGCTGATGACCGAGGCGCTGCGGACCTACCGCGGGCACACCGTCGTCCTGGTCACCCACGCGGCGGTGGCCAAGATGATTCTGACCACCGCGCTGCAGGTGGATGCGGCCGTGGCCTACCGGTTGCGGGTGGACACCGGCTCGCTGTCCGCGTTCAGCGTCCAGGAGGACGGTGGCATCGTCGTCTGGGCCGTCAACGAGACCGGGCACCTGGCCTGATCTTGTGGGCCGTGCCCTCGTGCAGGCAGGCGGGCGACCGGATCGGGCCCCGCAGGTAGTACTGGCGTTCGTCGGCGAGCTCGAAGCCGGCCCGGCGGAAGACCTGCGGGGTGGCCGTGTCCAACCGGCAGCCGGACAGGTGCCGGTTGAGCGGATTGAGCCGGCCCTGCCACTTGCGCACGGCGGGGTCGGGGCTGGCCCCGTGCTCGACGAACGCCACGATGCCCCCGGGCCGCAGCACCCGGTAGAGCTCCCGGGCGGCCAGATCCGGGTCCGGCACCGTACAGAGAGTGAAGGTGACCGCCGCGGTGTCGACGGACTCGTCGTCGAGCGGCAGGCGCTGCCCGTCGAGGCCGTCGAAGGTGATCGGAACCGGGGCCCCGGCCACCCTGGGGGCGGCGAGCTTGCGGGCCAGGTCGGACGGTTCGATGGCGTGCACCAGGGTGACGGCAGCCGGATAGTGGGCCACGGTCAATCCCGATCCGAACCCGATCTCGACGACCTCACCGCGCAGGGGGCGCGCACACCCGGGCGCGGATCGCCCGGATCTCCTCGTTGTCCAGCGCCTTGTCCTGGATCCTGGGCAGGATGCGCCTGCTGTAGAAACCCATGGCCCGATCCTGCCCGCCCGGCAGCACCATTGCATCCGATTTGTCCTCTTCTGCGGAGCCGGGCGTGTTGCCCGCGTCCGGGGGGAGGGCTTGACTGGGCAGCATGCACCTGCACCGCCGCACCGAGCGGTTCGCCGACCGCGTCGACGCGGGCCGGGCCCTGGGTGAGCTGGTGGCTGCGCGATACTCGGCGCCCGGGCCGGTGCTCGTGCTCGGTCTGCCCCGCGGCGGGGTGCCGGTCGCTGCCGAAGTGGCCCGGGCCGTCGGAGCGCCGCTGGACGTGCTGCTGGTGCGCAAGGTCGGCGTGCCCGGGCAGCCCGAGCTGGCGATGGGCGCGGTGGCCGCGGTGGGTGATTCGGTCGAGGTCGTGGCCAACGAGGTGGTGCTCGATCGCCTGCGGATCCCCGACCAGGTGTTCCGGGCGGTGCTGGAGGACGAGATGGTCGAGCTGCGGCGCCGGCGGGAGGCCTATCGCGGGCACCGGCCGCCGCCGGTGTTCACCGGTCGGACGGTGGTCGTCGTGGACGACGGGCTGGCGACCGGATCGACCATGCGGGCCGCGGTGGCCGTGGTCCGCAGGCAGGAACCCGGCGCGGTGGTCGTGGCGGTGCCGGTCGGCGCGACCGACACCTGCGCGCGCTTGCGGAGCGAGGTCGACGACCTCGTCTGCGCGCTGTCACCGAATCCGTTCCACGCCGTGCACCAGGGTTATCAGGATTTCCGGCAGACCACGGATGAGGAGGTGCTGGCCGCGCTCGCGTACGATCGACGCGGATGAGTCCGCCGGGCGACCGCGGCCGCCGCCCGTCGGGGCGACCCGAGGGCGGAGGTCGAGGAAAGTCCGGGCTCCACAGGGCAGGGTGGTTGCCAACGGCAACCCGGCGCGAGCCGCGGGACAGTGCCACAGAGAACAGACTGCCGGGCACCCACGGGTGGCCGGTGAGGGTGAAACGGTGGTGTAAGAGACCACCAGCGCCCCGGGTGACCGGGTCGGCTCGGTAAACCCCACCCGGAGCAAGGTCGAAAAGCGTCGTCCCGTATCGGAGGACGTGCGCAGGCGTTCGAGGGCGGCCCGCCCCAGCCTGCGGGTGGACCGCTGGAGCGTGCCGGCGACGGCACGTCGAGATGGATGGTCGCCGAACGGGACCGCCGCAAGGCACCCGGGAACAGAACCCGGCTTACAGGCGGGCTCATCCACCCACCCCCGACCGCGCGACCGACGACCGGGCAATAGCCTGAACGAATGCCGGCCCGGACGATCGTGGCGCCCCCGAAGGCCATCGACTTCGACGCGATCCGCGGCGAGTTGGGCATCCCGGACGGCTACCCGCCCGACGCCGTGGCCCAGGCCCGCGCGGCGGCGTCCCGGCCTTCGGCGGCGGTCGAGCCGCTGGACGTGCCGTTCGTGACGCTGGATCCACCGGGCTCCCGCGATCTGGATCAGGCGGTGCACCTGTCCCGGCAGGGTGACGGTTTCCTGGTGCGGTACGCGATCGCCGATGTCGCCGGGTTCGTCGACCCGAACGGCTCGCTCGCGGCGGAGACCTGGCGGCGCGGCGCGACCTTCTACAGCCCGGACCGGTCGACGCCACTGCACCCGACCGAGCTGTCGGAGGGGGCGGCCAGCCTGCTTCCCGGGGCCCCGCGGCCGGCTGTGGTCTGGACCATCGCGCTGGACGCGGCCGGCGAGCCGACGGCGGTGGACGTCCGCCGGGCGACCGTGCGGTCGGTTGCCCAGCTCGCCTATCCATCGGCCCAGGTCGACGCCGACACCGGACGCCTGCATCCCTCGATCGCCCTGCTGCCGCGGATCGGTGCGTTGCGGCAGTCGCTGGCCCGCCGACGGGGGGCGATCAGCCTGGACATCCCGGACACCGAGGCGGTGCGCGGGTCGGACGGCCGGTGGACCCTGGAACGTCGGGCCGTCCTGGCGATCGAACGGCTCAACGCCGAGATCAGCCTGCTCACCGGGATCTGCGCCGCCCGGATCATGCTCGACGGCGGGGTCGGGCTGTTGCGGACGCTTCCGCCGCCGTCGGCAGAGCAGGTGGAGCTGCTGCGCCGGGCCACCGCCGCATTGGGCATCGCGTGGCCGGATTCCATGCCGGTGTCCGAGGTGATCGCCGGCCTGGACGGGGACCGGCCCCGCGACGCCGCGTTCCTGGAGGACGCGGTCCGGCTGCTGCGCGGCGCCGGGTACACCGCGTTCGACGGTGCCCCGCCGGCGCAGTCCGAGCACGGCGGGGTGGGCGGACCGTACGCGCACGTCACCGCGCCGCTGCGGCGGCTGGCCGACCGGTTCGCGACCGAGGTGTGCCTGGCACTGCACGCCGGTCAATCCGTGCCGGACTGGGCCCGGGCCGCGCTGCCGGACCTGCCCGCCACCATGACCACGGCCGACCGCAAGGCCTCGGAGCTGAACAAGGCGTGCGCGGGCGCGGTCTCGACATTCGTCCTGCACGGCCGGGAAGGGGAGAGCTTCGGGGCGACCGTGCTGCAGCTCGAGCCGGCCAAGAACCGGGCAATCGTCATCCTGCACGAGCCGCCGGTCCGCGCGCACTGCCCGCCGGACGGGCTGGCGGAGGGGTCGGTGATCACGGTGCGATTGGTCGCCGCCGACCCGGCCGCGCACCGGTTCGCGGTGGAACCCGCCTGATGCACCGACCGGGGCGACGCGTGGCCGTCACGGACATGGCAGGCTGCTCGCCATGGGCGACGAAATCGGTCAGAGCAAGGGCTTCTACTACAACATCAAGACCGGGCAGGTCGAACCCGAGGGGCGCAGCAAGGCCAAGGAGCTGCTCGGGCCGTTCGACACCGCCGAGGAGGCGGCCAACGCGCTGGAGATCATCCGGGAGCGGGAGCAGCGCAAGAACGCCGAAGACGCGCAGTGGCGCAACAAGTAGCCGGCGGACCACGGGCGGTGCGGCCAACCGCGTAATGCCGGATGCGCCGTCGACTGAACCCTCTGCGGAGTCCTCGGTGCCTCTGACCCTGCAGGAGGTTCACTCGACGGTCGAGGTGGGCGGCACGTGGACACGGTCGAAACGCTGCTCGTTGGCGTCGCTCATCAGATGCTCCCCCGGGGCACCACCCACTCCATCGGTTGGTCGGTGGTCTCCGCGATGATGTCGAAGTCCGCGTCGTAGTGCAGCACGGTCAGGCCCTCTACCTCGGCAATCGCGGCGAGCAGGAGGTCGGCTACCCCAGCCGATCGATGGCGGCCCCTGCCAACGAGGTCCTGCTGGACCGTCCGAGCTCGGCCCTCAGCCCCCGACGGGATCGGGCAAGGTAGGAGATGATCGACGATGCTGTGGCGGACCGTCCAGTAGTGACTGGTCGAGCGAGCCGAATACCCGATCTCGAGTTCGGTGACGATACTGATGTAGACCTCGCCCCGAGGCAACCCGCGGAATCAGCACTTCGACCACCTCGGGCCGGTCCAATCGGGCCAGCGCCGAAGTGTCGGCCAGCCACCCGCAGGCGGTCACTCCCAGGCCTTGGCCATGATCTCCGGATTGCGAAGATCTTCGGAGGCCGCCACGAACGCCTCCAGGTCCTCCTTGGTGATCGTCTTGCGCCGGGCTGACTGGACGGTGCCACGCAGGGACTCGTTGACCGTGGCCTTGAGCGTGGTGGTGCCCAGCACCTGGCGGGCCTGCTCCAGCAGATCGTCGTCGACGTCGACGAGGCGTTTGGTCATGGCGCCTCCGGATATCCAGGGTGCGGCCAGTATATCCGGCACCTTCGCCACGGCTCGGGGGATGTCAAGTTCCCCGGTGACCGCTGCGGTGCGCGCCGTCCTCGCCGATGGTCACGAGATCCCCCGTGAGTTCGGCTCGGTTCGGGCATCTTCTCACCCGATCGTCAGACCTCGTCCCGGCGCCGCGCCAGGATGTCGGCAACCGTCGCGGCGTCGGCCGGCAGCCGACGGGCAAGTGCCGTCCACACGATCTCGTAGTCGATGAGGTGGTAGCGGCGCGCGACCACGTTGCGCATGCCCCTGATCGCCCGCCACGGCACCTCGGGATGGCGGACGACGACGTCGTCAGGAAGGCGGGCGACGATCTCGCTGAGTCGATTCATGATCGCCTCGGCGGCCGGTTGTCGGGTCCGGTCGGCCAGGAACGTCTCGGGACCGGCGGCTGCCGGTCCGCCGCACGGAATTGTCGATGGTCCAACGTCTTTGGCAGCGGTCATCGACCATGCTGCCGGGTTGTGGGGGACCACCGGCGCGTCCTGGGTCAGGGTCCGCGGACGCGCGTCAGGCAGGCTCGTCGGGCCCCGATGGCATGATCGTCGGGTGAATCCGGGATCACGACGCCGCGCCGCAGCCATCCTCGTCCTGGTCGCGGCGCTGCTGCTCGCCTCGTGTTCCGGTCCGGTGGCCGGTACCGCGAACATCGGCACCACCGTGCCCGCGGTGGCCACGCCCGGATCGACGTCGCCGAGCGGGCCGGTCGACGTCGGCGCGGCGCCCGCCGGCCTGGCCGAGTACTACGAACAGGAGTTGGACTGGGGTTCGTGCGCCGAGCTTGCCACCTCCGAGGAGACCAAGTTCTTCCGGGCGCCCTCGTTGCAGTGCGCGGACCTGACCGTGCCGCTGTCCTACGACGATCCGACCGGGCCGACGATGACCCTGAAGGTGCTGCGCAAGCCGGCGACGGACCCGGCCAACCGGATCGGTTCGGTGGTCGTCAACCCGGGTGGCCCGGGCGCGTCGGGGGTCGAGGTGGCGGGTACCTACGCCGCGTTCGGGCTCGCCAAGGCCGTCAACGAGCGGTTCGACTTCGTCGGGTTCGACCCGCGGGGGGTCGGTTCGTCGTGGCCGCCGATCCGGTGCCAGACCGACGAGGAGCGGGACGCCAGCAGGGCGACCACCATCCGCACCCGCACCCCGCAAGAGATCGATGCCGCCAATGCCCTGGCCCAGGAGCTGGCCCAGGGCTGTGCTCGGCTGTCCGGCGGTGATCCCACCGCGGACGGCTCGAACGGTCAGACCCTGGACGGGGCGACGGTGCTGGGCAACCTCGGCACCCGGAACGTCGCCCGCGACATGGACATCCTGCGGGCCGCGCTCGGCGACCGGCAGCTGACCTACATCGGCTGGTCGTACGGCACGTCCATCGGCACCGAGTACGCCCGGCAATTCCCGGACAACGTCCGGGCAATGATCCTGGACGGCGCGGTCGACCCCAACGAGGATCCGGCCGAGTCCTCCCTGGGGCAGGCCGAGGGCTTCCAGCAGACCTTCGACGACTTCTCGGCCTGGTGCGCCGAGCAGTCGCAGTGCCCGCTCGGGACTGACCCGTCTGCCGCCACCGCGAACTACCAGACGTTGGTCCGTCCGCTCCTGGACGAGCCACTGGCCCTGGCCGACGGGCGCGTCATCACCTTCAACGACGCCACCACCGGGACCTTCTCCGCCCTGTACAGCGAGTCGCTGTGGTCGACGCTGTCGTCGGCCCTGACCGCGTTGAGCGCCGGCGACGGTACCAAGCTGATGGGCCTGGCCGATTCCTACCTGGGCCGAAACGCGCAGGGGCACTACAGCAACCTGCAGGACGCGTTCCTGGCCATCGGCTGCAGCGACGGCTCCCGGACCGTCGATCCCGCCGCCGCCCAGCAACTGGCGGAGAAGGCGGCGGCGGCCGCACCGTTCCTGGCCAGCGGCGACCCGCCAGCGGCGATCAAGGACCCGTGCGACTTCTGGCCGGTCCCGCCGACCCCGCTGGAGCCGGTGGAGTCGGCGCCGCCGGGTCTGCCCGAGGTCCTGGTCATCTCCACGACCCACGACCCGGCCACCCCTTACGAGGCCGGCGTCAACCTCGCGACGACGCTGGGCGCCCGGCTGCTCACGGTCGACGGGTCCAGCCACACCGCGTACCTGGGCACCGGCAACGCCTGCGCCGACCGGATCGGCAACGACTATCTGATCAACCTGAAGTTGCCCGACGAGGGCACCACCTGTTGACACGCGTGAACTGACAGCTGTCAGGGCGTAGGCCGCCAGCCCGAACCGTCGTCGATGCCGTACACCGGCCAGGTCATGAGGATCTTCGGCGGCGGGCTCGCCGCGGCGGCCTCGGCCAACAATGCCGAGCCATGGAAAGCGTCGGCCGCTTCTCGAGATTCCCATACCTCGACACACCGGTATCCGCCCTCGATCGGTCCGCCGGCGTGGAACAGCGCCCCGGCGGGCGATCCGGATTCGTTGACCTTCTTGGCCACCAGCTCGTACTGATCCTTGGTCAGGTTCGGGATTTCCGCGAGGATCGCGAAAGCCATTGTTACCACCACTTTCTCCATCGGGGCCGTCGGTGCTCGCCGGCGGATCTTGACCTGTTCAGCGTGCCGCGCTGGCCGGTCGCTGACCAGGAACAGGAACCGGCACAGTTGCCGGCACAGTGGCGCTAGGTTGGGTACCCGTCCCCTTGTGCGAGCAGAGGTAGACACCGGTGACGACAAGCGCGGACCAGCCGGCCCTGTTCGGTGAGCTGCTCAGGAGGTACCGCGGGGCGGCGGGTCTTACCCAGGAGGAGCTGGCCGAGCGTGCCGAGTTGAGCGTGCGGGGCCTGCGGTACCTGGAACGGGGCCTGCACCGGCCCTACCGGGACACGGTCGAGCGGCTGCTCGAGGTCCTGGAGCTGTCCCCGCAGGATCACCGACTCCTGACCGAGGCGGCCCGGCCACGAGGCGTGTCTGCCGGTGATCGTCATGGTGGCGGTCTTCCATTGCCGCCGAGCCCGCTGATCGGGCGGGAGCGTGATGTTGCCGCGGTGGCCGACCTACTGCGTCGAGCGGACGTGAGCGTGGTGACCCTGACCGGTGCGGGCGGTGTCGGAAAGACCCGCCTCGCCCTGGAGGTCGCCGCGGACCTGCGGTCCGTCGTCGCCGGTGGCGTCATCTGGGTTCCGCTGGCCACACTGACCGATTCCACGTTGGTGCCGTCCGCCATCGCCCTGGCTCTGGGCCTCACCGAGACGGGCGCACTGCCCGTGCCGGAGGCACTCACCATCTCGCTCCGCTCTCGCCCGGTGCTGTTGCTGCTGGACAACTTCGAACACGTCGTCGCGGCAGCCGGCCTGGTTTCCGATCTGGTCGCCCGATGCCCTCAACTCAAGATGCTCATCACCAGCCGGGCAGCCCTTCGGCTCCGCAGCGAACGCGAATTCCTGGTGTCACCGTTGCCGGTACCCGAGGTGACACAACGGCTATCGATTCACGCGCTGGCCGCGAACCCGGCCGTTGACCTCTTCCTGCGTCGGGCCCAGGCCGTCAAACCGGACTTCGCGCTCACCCACGACAACGCGGGCGCCGTCGCGGAGATCTGCCGACGGCTGGAGGGCCTGCCGCTCGCCCTGGAACTGGCCGCACCGCGTATTCGGGTGCTGCCCCCGCACTCGATGCTGGCCCGCATCGAAAGCCGGCTGCCCTTCTTGACCGGCGGCGCGGTCGACCTGCCGGTCCGCCAGCGCACCATGCGCGAGACCATCGCCTGGAGCTTCGACCTGCTCACCACCAGCGAGCGGACGCTGTTCCAGTCGTTGGCCGTCTTCGACGGCAGCTGCACCCTGCCGGCGATCGAGGAGCTGTGCGCCACCACCGCCGGGCCCGGGGAAACTCTGGACGCCGTCGAGATCCTGCAACGCAACAGCCTGCTCACGCTGGAGGAGACCGTCGCGGACGTAGAGCCGCGATTCCGAATGCTGGAAACCATCCGCGAGTACGCGTGGGAGCGGCTTGCGGCCAGCGGTGCGGTGGACGAGCTCGGGCAGCGACACGTCGGCTACTTCCTGTCGTTTGCCGAGGAGGCCGCCCGCGGTTTCCTCGGCCCGGCGACAGCGCTCTGGCTGGATCGGGTTGAGGCCGACCACGCCAACCTCCGAGCGGCGGTGCGCCGGTGCATCGAGCACCGGGACGCCGCGCGGGGTCTGCGCCTGGCGGCCGCCCTGTGGTCGTTCTGGTACATCCGCGGGTACGCGACCGAGGGTCGCGCACTGCTGGCCGCTCTCCTGGACCTACCCGAGGCGGCCCCCGCGTCGACGCCCAGGGCAACTGCGCTGCTCGGCGCGGGTCAGCTGGCGCTGACTCAGGGCGACCACGCCGCGGCATGGGTGTCGTTACAGGAGAGCATCGCGCTGCACCGTTTGCTGGGTGATGAGCGAGGCACGGCCGCCGCGCTGCTGGCCGCGGGGTTCGTCGCCCGGCTGCAAGAGGAGTACCGGACGGCGACGACGCTGCTGGACGAGGGATTGACGCTGGCTCGAGCAACCGGGCACACCTTCATCGTCGCGGCCTGTCTGCATCACCTCGGGATGATCGCCGGCGACTTCCACCAGGACAACGCCGCGGCGCGACGGTTGCTCGAAGAAAGCCTGGAGCTGTATCGCGCGCTGGACTTCCCACGGTTCATCGCACTGGTGCTGCTCAGCCTGGGCAATGTCGCCCTCGCCGAAGCCGACCATGATCGCGCACACGACCTGCTCCGGCAGAGCCTGGTCGGGATGAAGCAGATTGGCG
This sequence comes from Nakamurella sp., assembly GCA_036524715.1. Lineage (GTDB taxonomy): Bacteria > Actinomycetota > Actinomycetes > Mycobacteriales > Nakamurellaceae > Nakamurella. Next base: position 14,500 of record DATDBV010000781.1, read on the forward strand.
AGAAGCTGGGAATCCATGGAGCCCTGGACGCCTTCGGCCAGCTCGCCATCACCCAGGAACACGCCGAGCGAGCCGTCAGACTGGCCGGAGCCGCCGAACGGCTGCGCGCCGCGAGCGGCACCCGCTCCTGGCCGGTCGTGC
>DATDBV010000782.1:0-4995 GCA_036524715.1 Nakamurella sp.
CCGTTCGAATCGTTTCGACTACCGTGGTCGGCATGGCCCGCACCCGGGCGACCCTGGCTCAGGTCGCCGCCCGCGCCGGGGTGTCGGTGTCCACCGCGTCCCTGGCCTTCAGCGGATCCGGGCCGGTCTCGGCGACGACCCGGGAGCGGGTACTGGCCGCCGCCGAGGAGTTGAGCTACGCCGGGCCGGACCCCCGGGGCCGGTCGCTCCGGCAGGGCCGCTCGGGAATCATCGGCGTGGTCATGGAGGACAGGGTCCTCGCCGCGTTCCGGGATCCGGTGCGCATCGCCGTCCTCGACGGGATCGCCCAGGAGACGTCCGCCCAGGGGCTCGGGCTGCTGCTGCTCTCCGACGTCGGGGTCAGCGCGGACGCGATCGTGACCGCCACCATGGACGCCGCGATTCTCTTCGCCTTCAGCAGCCGGAGCGACCGGACGGTCGACCTGCTGCGCCGCCGCGCGCTTGCGGTGGTCGCGGTGGGCGGGCCGAACCATGGGCTGCTGACCATCTCGATCGACGACGAGGCGGCGAGTGCCAACGCCGCTCGGCATCTGGCCGAGCTGGGGCACCAGAACGTCGCGGTCGTCACGTTGCCGCTGGTCAACGTCGACCCGGCCGGACCGGACGCGGATCGAGGGGCCGCTTCCGGCCCGTCCGCGGCCGATCGAAGGACCGCAGTCGGCCTCTCGATCGGGATGCGCGGGCCGCTGACCCCCGAGGCGGAGAGGGCCGGAACAGTCACCGTGACACTGGACCGACTGCGCGGCATTCGGTCGGTCCATCCGGCCGCCACCGGCTGGGTCGCGGCCGGCAGTTCGGTCGAGGAAGGCATGGTCGCCGGTCACGCGCTGCTCGACGATCCGGCGACCAGGCCCACAGCGATCGTCGCGCAGAGCGATCTGCTCGCCGCCGGCGTGATCAAGACCGCGCAGGAACTCGGCCTGTCCGTGCCGGGCGACCTGTCGGTGATCGGATTCGACGGGATCTCGCTGGACCGGATCATCCCGCAGGACCTCACGACGATGGTTCAGCCGGCGTCCGACGAGGGCCGGGCGGCCGGGCGGGCAATCATGGACCTGCTGGACGGCGGGCATCCGGCGCCCACCCGGTTCGCCTGCCGATTCCACCGGGGCACCACCACCGCGGCCCCACCCTGAACCCACCCGACTATCCGGACAACCCCCGAACGCGCGATGGCGTTGCGATCCACCACCCGGAGCGGGACGATAGTCGACGATTCGGACACGGAGGTGCACGATGCCCGCTGCAGACTGGCTGGCGACCGCGGTCCGGCTCGGGGCCCAGGTCGACACCCTCGCCGCCATCGCCGCATACGCCCGGCTGCACGCCGACGGCACACCGGCGGATCCGGCGGTCGGCGAACTACTGTCGGCGATCACCGCCGAGGTGGTCGGGCCGGGCAGCGAGGACGTCGATCGCGCCGTGGCGGCCCAGGTGATCGGCCTGGCCCGGACGTTCCTGCGGCAAGCCCTCGAACTGATCGACAACCCGGGCCGGCGCGGCGGTTGGGAACTGGTCGATGTTCCGCTCCTGCAGAGCATCGGGCGGCTCTCGATGGGGGTCGCCGATGCGATCGGGGCCTTCGAACGGGCCGTACCGGATTTCGCCGACCGGCTCATCGCCCCGGGAGCACGCCTGCTCGACATCGGGACGGGCACCGGCTGGCTCGCGATCGCGCTGGCCCGGGCGCATCCGACTCTGGAGGTCGTGGGCATCGACATCTTCGAGCCGGCGTTGGAGCTCGCCAGAGTCAACGTCGACGGCTCGGGGTTGGCCGACCGCATCGAGCTGCGGCGCCAGGACGCGGTCACCCTGGACGGCACCGACCGGTACGACGCGATCTGGGTTCCGCTGCCCTTCCTGCCCAGGCAGGCGGTCGAACCGGTGCTCGCGGCCGCCCACCGCTGCCTCCGTCCGGACGGCTGGGTCCTGCCGGGCATTCTCACCGGGCCACCCGGGCAACTCGGACAGTTGCTGACCGACGTGCGCACGGTGCGTTCCGGCGGCCATCCCTGGCAGCCCGAGGAGATCCTCCGGATGCTGAGGACCACCGGGTTCGCCGACGGCCAAGAGGTACCGCGAAGCTGGCCCGCTCCGGTCAGGCTTTTCGCCGGGCGGGCGTGACCTGGCCACCGCCCCACTCCCGTGCTGTTGATCATGCAGTAAGTGTTCCTCTCAGCGCTCGGAAGAACACCTACTGCATGATCAACAGCCAAAGGTAGGGCTCAGCCGAGGGCGCCGCGGACCTGGTCGATGGTTCGCGCGGCCGCGTCCCGCAACTTGGTCACCGACGGTCCGGCGCCCAGCACCTGGCGGCTGGTGCTCGGCAACAGCGCACCGTGGGCGTCGGCGAAGATGGTTCGCAGGTCCCGCGCGGTGGCCCCCTGCGCGCCCAGGCCCGGCGCAAGCATCGGCCCGTTCACCCCCGACAGATCCACCCCGGTGCGGCCGATGGTCGCGCCGACCACCAGTCCGATGGAGCCGATGGGATCGTCCCCGGCGTTGAGAGCCCCGACCTGGTCGATGATCGACTGCGCCACGGTCTTCTCGTCCTGGCCCAGCGCATGCTGCACCTGCTGACCCTCCGGGTTGGAGGTCAGCGCAAGGACGAACAGGCCGCGGCCCTCGGCCAGAGCGACGTCGACCGTCGGCAGCAGCGATCCGAACCCGAGGTAGGGCGACACGGTCAGCGCGTCGGCCGCCAGCGGGGCCTCGTTGGTCAGGTAGGCGGCCGCGTACGCAGCCATGGTGGAGCCGATGTCGCCCCGCTTGCCGTCCAGGATGGACAGCGCCCCGGCCTCGCGGCAGGACGTCAGCACCTCCTCGAGCACCGCGATCCCGGCCGCGCCGTGCGCCTCGAAGAAGGCCGACTGCGGCTTGAGCACCGCCACCGTGGGCCCGAGCGCCTCCACCACGGTCATGGCGAACCGTTCGAGGCCGCCGGCGTCATCGGGCAGATCCCAGGCCTGCAGCAGCCCGGGGTGCGGGTCGATGCCCACGCACAGCGGCCCTCGGGCGTCGATCGCGGCGACCAGGCGGTGGCCGAACGGCTCGGTGATGGTCATGGCTGCGATCCTCTCACCGGCCGCCCCGACCTACCCGTCCGCGGCGAGCGAGGCGAGCAGACCCAGGGTGCCGGCGAGCTGCTCCGGCGTCCCGAACGGCACCGCGAGAAACTCGGTCGCCCCGGCACTCGCCAACCGGGTCACCCCGGCTCGCAGGTCGGCCTCGTCGCCGACGATCGCGACGTCGGCCGGGCCCTGCGCGCCCTCGCGGTCGAGCATGGCGCGGTAACTGGGCAGCTGCCCGTAGACCGCGAACTGGCGTGCCGCCCGCTCCCGAGCCGCCGCCGGGTCGGTGGTCAGGCAGATCGGCAGACCGGCGACGACCCGCGGCGCCGGCCGCCCGGCGTCCGCGGCTGCCTTGGTCAGCAGCGGAACCGTGTGGTCGGCCAGCGTGTCGGGGCCGGTCATCCAGGTGACGGTGCCGTCGGCCAGCTCGCCGGTGATCCGCAGCATCAGCGGGCCGAGCGCGGCGACCAGCAACGACGGCGGGCTGGATCCGGGGACGATGATCCGCGTGTTGATCCGCATCGTCTCACCGGTGAAGGCGACCCTTTCGCCGCGCAGCAGCGGGCCGAGCACGGTGAGGTACTCGCGCATGTGCCGCGCCGGCTTGGCGTAGTCCAGGCCGAACATGTCCTCGATGACGGTGCGGTGGCTCAGCCCGATGCCGAGCGTGAGCCGGCCGCCGATCGCCGCCTGGGCGGTCAGCGCCTGGCTGGCCAGCGCGGTGGGATGCCGCGGAAACGTGGGTACCACCGCGGTGCCCAGTTCGATGCCGGGCACCTGCGCACCGGCGACGGCGATCGTGGTGAGGGCGTCGATCCCGAACAGCTGGGCCAGCCAGGCGCTGGAGAATCCATGTCCGGCGGCGATGCGGATCTGCTCGACCTGGTCGACCAGACTGGTGCCCCGCCCGGCGATGTCCCCAATTCCGATGCCGATCCTCATGCGCCGGGACGCTACCCCACGACCCTGGACCGGCCGCGGATGATCCGCAGGTCCAGCGCCTGCCGATCTTCCGCAGGCACTCAGGGGTAGCCCGGGAACCCACGCCCCGGACCGGCCGCGGAAGATCCGCAGGTCCAGCGCCTGCCGATCTTCAGCAGGCACCCGGGCGGAGCCCGCGGCGGGGTCACCGCGCGGCGATTGCCTTGTTCAACGCGGTCAGCAGCGGTGGTCCGCCGAAGATGAAACCGGTGTAGACCTGCAGCAGGCTGGCGCCGGCGTCGAGCATGCGCAAACCGTCGTCGGCCGACGAAATGCCCCCGACGCCGATCACCGGCAGCTCGCAATGCCCGGTGACGAACCGGACCACCTCCAGCGACCGCGGCGCCAACGGACGGCCCGACAACCCACCGGTCTCCGCCGCCAAGACCGCTTCGGCGGGCGCGATACCCGGACGGGTCAGCGTGGTGTTGGTGGCGATCAGACCGGCGATGCCCCGGTCCACGCACACCTCCAGCAGGTCGCCGATCGCCCGGTCGGTCAGGTCGGGAGCGATCTTGACCAGCACCGGCACGGGCCGCCGTCGCCGGGAACCCTGGCTCCAGGCCAGGCTGCCCGCCTCCGCGGTGAGCGCGGCCAGCAACTCGTCCAACGGCGCCCGCTCCTGCAGTGCGCGCAGGCCGGGGGTGTTCGGACTGGACACGTTGACCGCGATGTAGTCGGCGTACGCATACACCGCGCGCAGCGAGGTCAAGTAGTCGCCGACCGCCTCGTTCACCGAGGTGATCTTGGACTTGCCCAGCGAGATGCCCAGCGGCACACCGACCCGGCCGGTCGTGGTCAGCCGGCCGGCCAGGGCGTCGGCGCCGGCGTTGTTGAAGCCCATCCGGTTGACGATCGCGCCCGACTGCGGGAGCCGGAACAGCCGCGGCCGCGGGTTGCCCGGCTGGGCATGGGCAGTCAC
>DATDBV010000783.1:0-6709 GCA_036524715.1 Nakamurella sp.
CCGCCGAACTGCTCGCGCAGGGCGGCGACGGCCTTCATGGCCGGTGAGTCCTCCTGCCGGCTGTCGAACCTCGCGAACAGCGAAGCGCTGATGACCGGGGCAGGTACGGCCAGGTCGATGGCCTCCTGCACGGTCCAGCGGCCCTCGCCGGAGTCGGCGACGTAGCCCTTGATCTCGGAGAGGTCGTCGTCGTGGTTGAGCGCCTTGACGAGCAGCTCCAGCAGCCACGACCGCACGACCGTGCCGCGCTGCCACGCCTGGAACACGCTGCTCACATCGGTGATCAGGTCCTCGCGGGCGGCGAGGATCTCATAGCCCTCGGCGTAGGCCTGCATGATCCCGTACTCGATGCCGTTGTGGATCATCTTCACGAAGTGTCCGGCGCCGACCGGGCCGGCGTGCACGAACCCGCCGGCGGGGGGCTTGAGCGAGTCGAAGATCGGCATTGCCACGGCCACTGCTTCAGGATCGCCGCCGACCATCAGGGCATAGCCCTCAGTGATGCCCCACACCCCGCCGGACACCCCGCAGTCCAGGTAGCGGATGCCCTTGGGTGCCAGCGCCGCGGCGTGCTCCCTGTCGTCGACGTACTCGGAGTTGCCGCCGTCGATGATGATGTCCCCGGCCGACAGCAGGTCACCCAGGGCCGTGACGGTCGCGCGGGTCGGTTCGCCGGCCGGCACCATCACCCAGACCACGCGCGGCGCGGACAGCGCGGCGACCAGACCCGGTAGCGAGTCCACGTCACGGGGCGCTTGCGGGCTGCGGTCGAAGCCGACCACCTGGTGACCGTCCCGGCGCAGCCGTTCGGCCATGTTGGCGCCCATCTTGCCGAGACCGATCAGGCCGAGCTGCATGAGAGTTCCTCTCCCGGGACGAATGGGTGGACGGGGCCGGAGAACCGGTTCAGCCGGGCAGGCGGGCCGGCATGACCAGGTAGCGGTAGACGGGCGGGGCGGCCTCGACACCGTCCGCGTCGATGTCCGGGGAACCCTGGTCGCCGGCGGCCTCGTCGGCACCGTCCGGGACGACCGGTACCAGCAGCGCCGGGCGGGCGGGCGTGGTGAAGGAGAGCCGGACGGTGTCGGCGTGCACCACCCCGAGCCCGTCCAGCAGGTACGTGGGATTGAACGCGATGAGTAACCCCTCGCCGTCCACGTCGGCAGGCAGGTCCTCCTCGGCGCGGCCCTCGTCGTCGCCACCCGCGGTGAGGGTCAGCGAGCCGTCACCGACCTGCACCCGCAGATGGTGCCCGCGGTCGGTGACGAGTGCGACTCGTTTGATGGACTCGCCCAGGGCGGCCACCGGCACCTCGACGGTGGTGGTGTGCGAGGTCGGCAGGAGCGAGCGGTACTTGACGAACTCGACGTCCAGGAGCCGGACCGTGGTGCGGCGGTCGCCGGCGTCCAGGCCCAGCAAACCCTCACCGAGGGCGACGGTGACCTCCTTGGCCCCGCCCAGGGTCTTGGCCGCGTCGGCGAGGGTGCGCGCGGGCACCAGCACCGCGGTCGACAGGTTCTCCTGGTCGGGATGCCACCCGAGTTCGCGCACGGCCAGCCGGAACCGGTCGGTGGCGGCCAGGGTGAGGCGATCACCGTCGATCTCCACCCGAATGCCGGTGAGCATCGGCAGCGTGTCGTCGCGGCCGGCGGCGATCGCGGTCTGGGCGACCGCCTCGGCGAACTCGCCACTGTCTACGGTGCCGGAGGCCGCGGGCATCTGCGGCAACGGCGGGTAGTCCTCCACCGGCATTGTCGGCAGGGTGAAGCGCGCCGACCCGGCGACGATGCTGACCTTCGGGCCGTTCACCGCGACATCCACCGGCTTGGCCGGCAACGCCCGGGTGATCTCGGCGAGCAGCCGCCCGGAAACCAGCACCCGGTTTCCGGGCGCGGTGCCGCCGGAGTCGGTCGAATCGAGCTCGTCGAGCGAATCCACCGACAGGGTGGCCCGGGTCGACACCTCGTAGTCGAAACCGGCCACGGTCAACGTCGGGCCGTCGACTTCGAGCAGGATCCCGCCCAGCACCGGCACGGGGGGGCGGGCCGGGAGCGACTTGGCCACCCAGGCGACGGCGTCGGCGAGGTCGTCGCGGGCGACGCGGAACTTCATCGGGGCCCTCCATGGGTCGAGTCCCAGCGGCCGAGGTTGTGGCGCGAGATGGCTGGTCGGGGCCTGCGGGGCGGCGGACGGACGGTGGATCGCGGGCGGGATCCCATCGGGCGTGCACCGGCGCAGGCAGGGGCGTCCACCGTACGACCATCGCCGAACCGGTGCGCCACCGGGTCCGGGGCGGATTCCGACTGGGACCCGGGCCCGAACCACACGCAACCGTTCATCCCCAGGCCTGTTGTTTGAAGGATCTCCTGAAGAGAGAAATCCAGTAGCAGTAGTAGGCGGTGTGGACACTGTGGATCCGCGGCCGTCGGCGCAGGCCGGATCGCGTGTCGCGGTGGTGGACAGGTCGGGGATGGACGGGGGACGCCGACGGTCCGTTGTGGAGCGCGGTCCGCGGTTTGTTGTTGTCCCCCTGCCGGCCCGATCTGTCCACAGAGTTGTCCACAGATTGTGCATGGTTGTCGGGGGTGCTTACGGGGTACGCCAAAACTCGATCCTGCGACCGCGTCGGACCGCGGTCGGGCCGGAAAGTGAGGTGCCGACGGGTCACCGACGCGCGCGTTCGCGGATCCGCGCGGTCAGCTCTTGCACGTGGTCGTAGGTCTGCCGGCGCTCGGCCAGTTCGTTGCGGATCTTCTTCGTCGCGTGCATGACGGTCGTGTGGTCGCGGCCGCCGAACGTGGCGCCGATCTTGGGCAGGGTGAGGTCGGTCAGCTCCCGGCACAGGTACATCGCGATCTGCCGGGCGGTGGCGATCTGCTTGGTCTTGATCGGCCCGCACAGCTCGTCGAGGGTGACGTTGAAGTACTCCGCGGTCACCGCCATGATCGTGGCCGCGTCGATGTCGTTGGACACCGCATCGCTGATCAGGTCGCGCAGCACGATCTGTGCCAGCGCCAGATCGACGGCCTGCTTGTTCAGCGACGCGAAGGCAGTCACCCGGATCAGGGCCCCCTCCAACTCGCGGATGTTGCGCTCGATGCGGCTGGCGATGAACTCCAGCACGTCGTCGGGCGCGTTCATCCGGTCCAGCGCGGCCTTCTTGCGCAGGATCGCGATCCGGGTCTCCAGCTCGGGCGGCTGGATGTCGGTGATCAGCCCCCACCCGAACCGGGTCCGCATCCGGTCCTCCAGCGTCTCCAGTCGCTTGGGGGGCCGGTCGGAGGAGATCACGATCTGCTTGTTGGCGTTGTAGAGCGTGTTGAAGGTGTGGAAGAACTCCTCCTGGGTTCCCTCCTTGCCCTCCAGGAACTGGATGTCGTCGACCAGCAGCACGTCCACGTCGCGGTAGCGGCGTTGGAAGGCGACCTTGCGGTCGTCGCGCAGCGAGTTGATGAAGTCGTTGGTGAATTCCTCGCTGGAGACGTACCGCACCCTCATCCCGGGGAAGAGCCGCTGCGCGTAGTGACCGATGCCGTGCAGCAGGTGTGTCTTGCCCAGGCCGGAGTCGCCCCAGATGAAAAGGGGGTTGTAGGCGACCGCCGGCGCCTCCGCGACCGCGACCGAGGCCGCGTGCGCGAACCGGTTGGATGCGCCGATGACGAACGTCTCGAAGCTGTACTTCTCGTTGAGTCGACTCAACGCGGGGTTGGGTGGGGCCTGGTCCCGCCGGGTCGAGTAGGTGGGCCACATCGCGGTGACCGTGGCGACGGTGTCGCCGTCATCGTCGTCGTCAGTCTCGTCGGTGTCGAAGGCGGCAGCCCGGTTCGGCCCGGTGAAGCCCGCACCGTCGCCATAACTGTCCGTCGGCCGGCCGTTGACGCCGTTGTGGCCTCCCGGGAAGGTGTCCGGCGCCGGGCCGGACGGCCGCTCCCGGGGGTAGCGACGATCGGGCGACGGGGCGTCGGTGGTGCCCGCTGTGCCTGCCGGGTCGCTCGGGTCCTCCGAGACGGTGACCGCGAGTTTGATCGGCTGGCCGAGGTGCAGCGACAGCGTGGAGGTGATGCCGTCACGCAGGCTGCGCTCGATGGCCTCCTTGGCGAACTCGGACGGGGCCGCCAGCAGCGCGGTGGCACCCAGCAGGCCGACCGGTTGGGTCAGCGACAGCCAGGCGCGCTGCTGCTGCGACAGCGTCGGTTCGAGGTCGGCGACGACGGACCGCCAGACCGGGAGCAGCTGATTGTCGGTGTTCTCGGAACTCACTCGTTGATCCTCGCCCCTGTGCCGCCCCCGTGCGCCATCCACAGGGTTGTCCACAATTGTGGGCAACCCGGGAGAACGGTAAACGGCCCGCGCGACGCCGCGCCGCGGGGATAGGTCTGCTCCGGGGGACCCGGTGATTCCGAGCCGTGCGGCAGCGACGCTAACAACTTTCCCGCGCTTGCCACAAGACCGGACGCCGAAGCAAGGAGGCTGCACGGCGTGTCGCGATCTTGCCGGGCGCGATGGTGGTATGGGTGACGCGGGCGTGGGTGACCTGGACGAGGGTGGGTGACGGAGGTATGGGTGGCGACGCGGTCGACGCGATGGCATGGTTTGACCCCTGACGGTGGCGGTCCGTACTCTGGGGCCAACCGGTGATCGCCGGCCGGTTCGTGCTGCCCCCAGTCTGTCTCACCTGAGTGCGGCGGGCGCCGCCCGCGTCGCCGATCAGCAGTGGTCAGCAGCGCCAGAGCCGTTGGAACGTAGGAGTAGATAGCCGTGAGCAAGCGTACGTATCAGCCGAACAATCGTCGCCGGGCCAAGACCCATGGCTTCCGGCTGCGGATGCGGACCAGGGCCGGCCGCGCCATCCTGGCCGCCCGTCGTCGCAAGGGCCGCACCGAACTCTCGGCCTGAAATCGGTCAGGCCGGACGCGCCATGCTTCCTGCTGGCAGCCGCCTGCACACCTCCGACGAATTCGCCGCCGTGGTGCGTCTCGGTCGGCGTTCTGCGGCGCCCCGACTGGTGGTGCATCTATTGACCGGACACGCCGGCGCCGGGTCGACCCGGTCGCCTCGGGTGGGGTTCGTGGTCTCCGGAAAGGTCGGCAACGCGGTGATCCGGCACCGGGTCACCCGGCGGCTGCGGGCGCTGGTGCGCTCGGAGCTGGCCGTAATGCCGGCGGGAGCCGACGTGGTCGTGCGGGCGCTGCCCGGCGCGGCTGCGGCCACCAGTTCGGAGCTCGGCGTCGACCTGCGAAGTGCGTTGGCCGGCGCGATGCGCAAGGCCCGCGGCACCGCCGCGAGCAGGTCGCAGGCACGCGTGGTCGGAGCCGGCCGATGATGCCGATCACCCGGTGGCCGGCCGAGCTGCTGGTCGCGCCGATCCGGTTCTACCAGCGGTTCATCACCCCCTACACCCCGGCGACCTGCCGGTATTTCCCGACCTGCAGTGCATACGCGGTGACCGCGCTGCGGACCCGCGGCGTTGTTGTCGGCACCCTGCTGACGATCTGGCGGCTGCTGCGCTGCAACCCGTGGAGTGACGGCGGCGTCGATCATGTGCCCACCACCGGGCTGCGGCGAGAACGGACCGAGCCCACCGGGCGTTCCTCGGAGGCGGCTGATCCCGATGGTGAGCCGTCCACGGGGCCGGCCCTGCCGCCCTCCGCCGGGGATCCGGCAGACTTGTCCAGCGGACCGCCGTCGCGGGGCGCGGACACAACGATCAGGAGATTCGCCGCGTGACATTCAACTTCTGGTCCCTGGACTACATCTACTACCCGGTCTCCGGGATCATGTGGGTCTGGCACAAGGTGTTCGGCTCGTTCCTGGGGCCGGACACTGCGCTGACCTGGGTTCTCAGCGTCGTCTTCCTGATCTTCACGCTGCGCGCGATCCTGTTCAAGCCGTTCATGAAGCAGATGGACTCGCAGCTCAAGATGCAGGCCGTGCAGCCGGAGATGAAGAAGCTCCGGGAGAAGTACAAGGACGACAAGCAGCGCCTGTCCGAAGAGATGATGAAGCTGAACAAGGAGGCCGGGGTCAACCCCCTGGCGTCCTGCCTGCCGGCGCTGATCCAGGCGCCGGTCTTCATCGGCCTGTTCCACGTGCTGCGCATGTTCCAGCCGGTCAACGACGGCCCCGAGGGTCAGGGCGTGTGGTTCTACCGGCAGAACGTGTACTTCTTCGATCACGCGGACGTCGTATCGATGGGTGGGGCGAAGCTGCCCGGGGGCGCTCCGCTCGTCGGCTACATGACCATGCAGGCCGATCAGCTGGCCTTCATGGACGGCGTGCGCGAGGCGATCATCTGGTGGGGTGTCCCGCTGACGATTCTGGCCGGCATCGCCACCCACCTGACCAGCCGCCGGTCGGTGGCGCGTCAGGCCGAGATGAACATCGACGCCTCGGCGAATCCGCAGACGGCGATCATGAACAAGCTGATGCTGTACATGTTCCCGCTGTTCGTGATCGTCGGCGGACCCTTCTTCCCGCTGGCCATCCTCTTCTATTGGCTGGCCAACAACTCGTGGACGTTCGGTCAGCTGTGGGTGGCGCACAAGCTCCAGGACAAGCGGGCGCTGGCCAAGGCCCAGGTGGTGGAGGAGGCGAAGGAGGCCAGCCGCTTCACGACGCCCAAGCCCGGGGCCAAGCCCAAGCCGGCATCGGGCCGTCCGGTGGTGAACCCGTCCAAGGTCACCGACACGGCGCGGGACGCGACCGGAGG
>DATDBV010000784.1:0-2729 GCA_036524715.1 Nakamurella sp.
GTCGTGCCGATTCGGGGAGGCTGATGGTCGACGAAGCGAACCCGCTGCGCTGCCCCGACAGATCCGGGCATGCGACCCCAGCCCGAGGACAGGAGCATCGATGACCGCAACCCTCCCGACCGCGTCGACACCGCACGCCGCACCCGCCGATCTGCCGCAGGAGCGCCGGATCGTCACCGAGCTGCCCGGGCCGCGCTCGCGTGAGCTGTTCGCCCGGCGGAACGAGGTGGTTTCCGCCGGCGTCAGCACGGCATTCCCGGTGTTCATCGAGCGGGCCGGTGGCGGCGTGCTGGTCGACGTCGACGGCAACTCGATGATCGACCTCGGCTCGGGCATCGCCGTGACCAGCGTCGGCAACGCGGCGCCCAAGGTCGTCGAGGCGGTCACCGGCCAGGTCGCCGCCTTCACCCACACCTGTTTCATGGTCACGCCGTACGAGGGCTACGTGCAGGTCTGCGAGCAGCTGGCCGAACTCACCCCGGGCGACCACGCCAAGAAGTCGGCGCTGTTCAACTCGGGCTCCGAGGCCGTGGAGAACGCCGTCAAGATCGCCCGGCACGCCACCGGCCGCACCGCGATCGTGGTGTTCGACCACGCCTATCACGGCCGCACCAACCTGACCATGGCGCTGACCGCGAAGAACATGCCGTACAAACACAAGTTCGGACCGTTCGCCGCCGACATCTACCGGGTGCCGATGTCCTACCCGTTCCGCGACGCCGGCGTCGACGGCGCGGCGGCCGCGGCCCGCGCGATCAGTCAGATCGCCGTCCAGGTGGGCACGGACAACGTGGCCGCCGTGCTCATCGAGCCGATCCAAGGTGAGGGCGGCTTCGTCGTGCCGGCCGCGGGCTTCCTGCCGGCCGTCGCCGCCTGGTGCATGGACAACGGGATCGTCTTCATCGCCGACGAGATCCAGACCGGCTTCTGCCGGACCGGCGACTGGTTCGCCTGCGATCGCGAGGGCGTGGTGCCGGACCTGATCGCCACCGCCAAAGGCATCGCCGGTGGGCTGCCGCTGGCCGCCGTCACCGGGCGGGCCGAACTGATGGACGCGGTGCACGCCGGCGGACTGGGCGGCACCTACGGCGGCAACCCCGTCGCCTGCGCGGCCGCGCTGGGCACCATCGCCACCATGCGCGAGCTCGACCTGGCCGGCGCCGCTCGGGCCATCGAGGAAACCATGCTGCCCCGGCTGCGCTCCATCGCGTCCCGGCACGCCGCCATCGGCGACATCCGGGGTCGCGGCGCCATGATCGCCGTCGAGCTGATCAAACCGGGCACCGTCGAGCCGGATCCGGCGCTGACCGGCGCGATCGCCAAGGCCTGCCACGCGCAGGGTGTCGTCGTGCTCACCGCGGGTACCTACGGCAACGTGCTGCGCTTCCTGCCGCCGCTGGTGATCGGCCTGGACCTGCTGAACGAGGGCCTGGACGTCATCGAGGCCGCGTTCGACAAGCTGGCCTGATCCACCCGACGACAACGGAGGAAAGCACCATGCCTGTCACCGACGAAACCATCTCCCGCGTCCTGAACGCGGTGCCCAAGGGGCTGCTGATCGGCGGGAAGTGGATCAGCACCGAATCCACGATCGAGGTGGAGGATCCTTCAACGGGCACGACGATCGCTCACGTCGCCGACGCCACCCCGGCGCAGGGCATCGAGGCGCTGGACGCCGCGGTGGCCGCGGCCGACGACTGGGCCGCGACCGACCCCCGGGCGCGGGGGGAGATCCTGCGCAGGGCGTTCGAACTGCTCACCGAACGGGCCGACGACATCGCCCTGCTGATGACCCTGGAGATGGGCAAACCGCTGGCCGAGGCGCGCGGTGAGGTCACCTACGGCGCCGAGTTCTTCCGCTGGTTCTCCGAGGAGGCCGTCCGCATCGCCGGCCGGTTCAGCGTCGCCCCGGCCGGCGGCACCCGGCTGCTGACCATGAAGCAGCCCGTCGGCCCCGTCTACGCCATCACCCCGTGGAACTTCCCGCTGGCCATGGGCACCCGCAAGCTCGGCCCCGCGCTGGCCGCCGGCTGCACCGCGGTGATCAAACCGGCCGCACAGACCCCGCTGACCACCCTGGCGCTGGCCGCCGTGCTGATCGAAGCCGGCCTGCCCGACGGGGTGGTCAACGTGATCACCACCTCGTCATCGGGCAAGGTGTCCGAGCCGATCATCCGCGACCCGCGGCTGCGCAAGCTGACCTTCACCGGGTCCACCGAGGTCGGCCGCCGGCTGATCGAGCAGTCCGCCCAGGGGGTGTTGAAGACGTCCATGGAACTGGGCGGCAATGCGCCGTTCCTGGTGTTCGCCGACGCCGACCTGGACAAGGCCGTCGATGGCGCGATGCTGGCCAAGATGCGCAACATCGGCGAGGCCTGCACCGCGGCCAACCGGCTGCTCGTCCACTCCTCGATCGCCGAGGAGTTCGCCCGCCGACTGGCCGCCAGGATGGGCGCGATGACGGTCGGCCGGGGCACCCAGGACGGCGTGCAGGTCGGGCCGCTGGTCGACTCCGCCGCCGTGGACAAGGTGTCCGAGCTGGTCGCCGACGCCGTCGAGCGGGGCGCGTCGGTGCTCACCGGCGGCACCGCGATCGACGGGCCCGGCCACTTCTACCCGCCCACCGTGCTGACCGACGTGCCCACCTCGGCCCGGGTGTTCACCGAGGAGATCTTCGGACCGGTCGCCCCGATCATCACGTTCGAGACCGACGAGGAGGCCATCGCCAA
>DATDBV010000785.1:0-4389 GCA_036524715.1 Nakamurella sp.
CGGGGTGCGGCCATGATCGTCGGGATCGGCATCGACGTGTGTGACGTACGACGTTTCGCCGAGGCGATCGAGCGCACCCCGCGGATGGTGCGGCGGCTGTTCACCCCGCTGGAGGCCGAGCTCTCGATGGCGTCGTTGGCGGCCCGCTTCGCGGCCAAGGAGGCCCTGGCCAAGGCGCTCGGCGCCCCGGCAGGGATGTCGTGGCACGATGCGGAGGTGCAGACCGACGCCGGCGGGAGACCGTTCTTCGTGATCACCGGAACCGTCGAGAACCGCGCCCGGGCGCTCGGCGTCAGGCACGTCCACCTCTCACTGTCCCATGACGCCGGGATCGCCTCGGCCATGGTCGTCTGCGAGGGATAGTCGGTGCGGTACGCGTACACGGTCGCCCAGACCCGTGCCCTGGAAGCTGCGGCGATGGCGGTGGTCGGTGAGGCGGCGCTGATGCAGCGTGCCGCCCACGGACTCTCGGTCCGGTCCGCCGACGTGCTCGCCCGCACCCGCGGCAGCGTGTACGGATCTCGCGTGGTGATCTTGGTCGGGCCGGGCAACAACGGCGGAGACGCGCTGTACGCCGGGCAGCGGTTGGCCCGCCGCGGCTGCGCGGTGACCGCCGTCCGCGCCCTGGGCCAGCCGCACGAGGCGGGCCTGGCGGCACTGCGGGCGGCCGGTGGACGGCTGGTGGAGGGCGACGCCTTCGGTGATCAGGACCTGGTCGGGACCGATCTGGTGGTCGACGGCGTGCTCGGCATCGGCGGGCGTCCGGGGCTTCCGGATCGGCCGGCCGCGCTGGTGGCCGCCGCCCAGGCGCGGACGATCCCGATCGTCGCGGTCGACCTGCCGTCCGGTGTGGTGGCCGACACAGGACAGGCACCGAGTGGTTCGGTCCGGGCGAGCCGGACTGTCACGTTCGGCACCTACAAGCCCTGCCACGTGATCGAGCCGGCGGCGAGCCGGGCCGGACTGATCGAGCTGGTCGACATCGGACTCGACGAGACCGGTACGCCGCCCGCGCTGGCGGCCTGGGAGGCCGACGACGTCGCCGCGCACTGGCCGGTCCCCGGACCGACCAGCGACAAGTACGCCCGCGGGGTGGTCGGTGTCGACACCGGCTCGGACGCGTACCCGGGAGCCGGGGTGCTTTCCACGCTCGGTGCCGTCTACGGCGGAGCGGGCATGGTCCGCTACCGCGGCGCGCAGCGCTCGGCCGAGATCATCGGCGGCGAGCTGCCGAACGTCGTCTTCGGCGAGGGTCGGGTGCAGTCCTGGTTGGCCGGCTCGGGCTGGGGCGACCGGGCCGACGGCGACGAGGTGATCTCGCGGTTGATCGACTCCGGGGTGCCGGTGGTGATCGACGCCGACGGTCTGCGGCACCTTCCGGACCGATTGCCCGGCACCGTCCTGCTGACCCCGCACGCCGGGGAGCTGGCCCGGCTGCTGGACTGCGAACGCGGCGAGGTCACCGCGGACCCGGTGACAGCGGTCCGGGCCGGGGCCGACCGCACCGGTGCCACGGTGCTGCTCAAGGGAGCGACCCAGCTGGTGGCGACAGCGGCCACCGAGACGGTCGAGGTGGCGGTGACCGGACCGGCCTGGACCGGACAGGCCGGCTCCGGCGACGTGCTCGGCGGCTTGTGCGCCGCCGTGCTGGCGGCCGGTGTCGGCGCCCGCACCGCGGCGGTCCTGGCGGCCTCGGTGCAGGCGATGGCCGCCACCCGCTTTCGGGGGCCGCTGCCGCCGCAGGAGCTGGCCCGGCGTTGCGCCACGGTGATCGGGGAGCTGGGTCGGGCCAGGGGCCCGCAGTGAGTCCGGCCATCGACCCGCGGACCGCGTCGGCCCTGATCGATCTGGATGCCTTCGTGACCAACATCGAGACCCTCCGGGCGCACGTCGCCCCGGCGGCCGTGATGGTGGTGGTCAAGGCGGACGCGTACGGACACGGGATGATCGAGTGCGCCCGGGTGGCCCGCGAGGCCGGTGCCGACTGGCTCGGAGTGGCCACGCCCGAGGAGGCGCTGGCCGTGCGTGAGGCGGGAGATCGCGGCCGGCTGCTGGCCTGGTTGTACGGACCGGACACCGATCTCACGCCGGTGGTCGACGCCGATGTCGACCTCTCCGCCCAGTCGGCGGAGCAGATCGCTCGGATCGTTCTGGCCGCGGGGATCGCCGAGCGCCGGGCGAGGGTCCATCTCAAGATCGACACCGGCCTGTCCCGCAATGGTGCCACCGCGGGGGACTGGCCGGCTGTCTGTCGCGCCGCCCGGCACGCCGAGCAGATCGGCGGCCTGGAGGTCGTCGGCATCTGGTCGCACCTGGCCGCCGCCGACGAGCCGGGCGCCTCGTCGATCCATGATCAACAGACCGCCTACGAGGCCGCGTACGGGGTCGCTCTCGGCGCCGGGCTGACCCCGAGCATGCGTCATCTGAGCAACTCGGCGGGGGCCCTGCTGCTGCCGCAGGCCCGCTATGACCTGGTCCGGATCGGCATCGCCGCGTACGGGATCGATCCCGACCCCGGCATCGCCGCCCTCGCCGGGGTGACGCTCCGCCCGGTGATGCGACTGCGGGCGCAGCTCTGCAACGTCAAGATCGTCGACGCCGGAGCGGGTGTCTCGTACGGTCACACCTGGCACGCCTCGGCACCGACCACGCTGGGTCTGGTGCCCCTCGGGTACGGCGACGGCATCCCGCGGCACGCCGGCAACACCGCCGAGGTCAGCTGGCTGGGCGGTCGCGCCGGCGTCCGCGGTCGGATCTGCATGGACCAGTTCATGATCGAGCTCGGCGCCGCTGACACGCGCGCCCAGGTGGGTCAGGAGGTCACGCTGTTCGGACCGGGTGATCATGGTGAGCCCACCGCGGCGGACTGGGCCGGATGGTGCGGAACCATCGGCTATGAGATCGTCACCCGGATCGGAGCCCGGGTGCCACGGATCTACCACCGCGGGGAGGGACGTGATCGTGGCTGAACCGAAGCCGCCTGTCGCGAAAGGTCCTGTCTCGCGGGGCCCCGGTTCGAATGGCCCCGTCGCGAAGGGACCGGGGCAGAAGACCAGCGCCACGAAGGCTGCCGTCGCCAAGACCGCGGCGTCCACGGCAGTTGCCCGGGGCGCAGCCCAGCAGGCCGTCTCCAGGGCTCCGATCCCGAAGACCGGCGGCAGCGCCCGCAACCGGGCCGGAGCGCTCGGTCTGGCGGCCAGCGTGCTTGCCCTGGCCGGCGGTGGCATCGCGCTCGGTCTCGAGCTCGAGCGGCGGATCGTCTCCAAGCGCCTGCACGCCGAACGCGACGACGCCGACGACGAGCCGTTCTTCTCGCTCCGCTCCAGCGGTCCGACGGTGACGACCCCCGACGGCGTGCGGCTGCACACCGAGGTCGACGAGCTGCCGGCCGACAGGGGCATGTCGCCGGCTGGTCCGGACTACGACCTGACCCTGGTCCTGGTGCACGGCTATGCGTTGAGCCTGGACTGCTGGCACTTCCAGCGGAAGCACTTCCGGCACAAGATCAGGATCGTGCTGTACGACCAGCGCTCGCACGGTCGCTCCGGCCGGTCGGCCGGGGAGCTGTGTCGCGTGCCGCAGCTGGCCGAGGACCTGCTGCAGGTCCTCGACGAGGTGGTGGGTGACGGCCCGGTGGTGCTGGTCGGGCACTCGATGGGTGGCATGACGATCATGCATCTCGCGCTGACCCATCCCGAGCTGTTCGGCACCCGGATCCGTGGTGTGGGGCTGTTCTCCACCGCGGCCGGGGAGATGGCCGACTACTCACCGATTCGCGGCCTGCCCGGCCGGACGTTCGGTCGCATCGCCCAGCCGACCATGGCCGCCCTCAACCGGATCCCCGAGGTCGTCGAACGCGGCCGGACCGCCGGATCCGACCTGAGTTTCGTCTTCACCAAGAAGGGTTCGTACGGGTCCGACGTCCCGCCCAGCTACGTCGAGTTCATGAACCAGATGCTCGGCCAGACCCCGATGTCGGTGATCAGCGACTTCTACCCGGCGTTCGCGGAGCTGGACGAGTACGAGGCCTTCAACGTGCTGGCCACGGTCGAGACGGCCGTGATCGGCGGCGAGGACGACGCGATCACCCCCATCAAGCACACCGACAAGATCATCGAGCTGCTCCCGGGCGCGGACGTCCGTCGGCTGCCCGACTGCGGTCACATGGGGATCATCGAGCACCACGAGATTTTCAACCAGGTGTTGGCGGACCTGATCACCCGGGCCCGCCGTCACCTCTCCTAGCCGCAGCGAGCCCGATCGCGCTCAGGGCCGGGACGGATAGATGCCCTCGGTGGCGATGCAGTAGTTGATCACCAGGTAGGGCGGCATGTTGTCGTGCGGCTGCCCGCCGGAGTTCGGTTTGATCATCACCGGGTTCATGGTCAG
>DATDBV010000786.1:0-3670 GCA_036524715.1 Nakamurella sp.
TGGGTCGTCGACTGCGCTACCAGACCCTGGGCGACGCCGACCTGTCCGCCACCGAGCTGGCCGTGCTCGGCCGGATCGGCCTGTGCGGCCCGATGGCGCCGAGCGCGCTCGCCCGCGCCGAGCACGTGAAGCCGCCGTCGATGACCAAGGTGATCGAGAGCCTGGAGGAGCGTGGCCTGGTCCGCCGGGACCCGCATCCGACCGACGGGCGGCAGTGCCTGATCTCCCGGACGGACGCCGGGGAGGCGTTCATTCAGGAGACCCGGGCGCTCCGGACCGCCTGGCTGGCGCAGCGGGTCGACGGACTGTCCGACGAGGACCGGCGAGCCGTGCTCGATGCCGCCCCGGCCCTGCAACGACTGGCCGACCTGCCATGAGCGGGTGTTGCCGAGCGAGTCATTGCTGCCGCGTCGTCGGCCGTCCCGGGGATGCGGAGCCTGCGGGCACCCCGCGGAGGGCGGCGGGATGAGTCAAACCCTCGATCGGCCACAGCTCTCGGTCGGCGGTCGTCCGACCCCGGTGGATGCGCCGCCGGCACGACCCGGCACCTTCGCCGCCCTGCGCATCCGCAACTACCGGCTGTTCTTCGTCGGGCAGATCGTGTCCAACACCGGCACCTGGATGCAGCGGATCGCCCAGGACTGGCTCGTCCTGCAACTGACCAACTCGCCGCTCGCGGTCGGCATCACGACCGCTCTGCAATTCCTGCCCATGCTGGTCTTCGGGCTGTGGGGCGGGCTGATCGCCGACCGGTACCCCAAGCGTCGCCTGCTGCTGATCACCCAGGCGACGATGGGTGCCTTCGCCGTCCTGCTGACCGCCCTGACGCTGACCGGGACCGTGCAGGTCTGGCAGGTGTACCTGATCGCGCTGGGCCTGGGTCTGGCCACGGTGGTCGACAATCCGACCCGGCAGACGTTCGTCAACGAGATGGTGCCCACCGAACTCGTGCGCAACGCGGTCGGGCTGAACTCCGGGAACTTCCAGCTCGGCCGGATGCTCGGCCCGGCGGCGGCCGGCGTGCTGATCGCCGCGGTCGGCATCGGCTGGGCGTTCGCATTCAACGCCGCCAGCTTCGTCGCGGTGCTCGTCGCGCTGCTGTTGATGCGTCCGACCGAATTGCAGCACCTGCCGCATGCCACCCGGGCCCGCGGGCAGCTACGGGAGGGCCTGCGCTATGTCCGGCAGAACCCCACGTTGCTCTGGCCGATCGTGCTGGTGTTCTTCATCGGGACGTTCGGCTACAACTTCGCGATCATCCTGTCCGCCTACACGCAGAACGTGTTCCAGTCGGGGGCGGACCTGTACGGCCTGCTGAACACGGCGATGGCCGCCGGGTCGGTGACCGGCGCCCTGTTCGCCGCTCGCCGCACGTCGGCCGGCCTGCCGGTGCTGTTCCTGGCCGCCGGTGGCTTCGGCCTTGGCCTGGTCGTCCTCGGCCTGACCCCGTGGTTCTGGCCGTTCCTGGTGCTCCTGGTCGTCGTCGGGTTCGTCTCGGTCACCTTCAACACGCTGGGCAACGCCACCGTTCAGCTGGCCAGCGAGCCCGAGCTGCGCGGCCGGGTGATGAGTCTGTACATGCTGGTGTTCATGGGCGGCACCCCGATCGGTGCGCCGATCGTCGGCGCCATCACCGAGCAGTGGGGCGCGCCGACCGCGCTGGTCGTCTCCGGCCTGATCTGCCTGCTCGCCGCGGGCGGGGCGGCCGCGCTGGCCGCCCGGACGAACGACATCTCCCTGCGCGTCGGGGTACCCGCGGTGATGCGGCGGCTGGCCGTGCACCGGCGGGCGGAGGCCTGACGGGACCGGTGTCCGGGAGAGGTGGGCTCTCGAACCCCGCGGATCGCAGGTCGGCGGACAGTGACGCAGGTCATGGTGGTGGCTTCTCGCGATCGGCGCGGCTCCGGTGTCTCTACCGGCATGAGCGAGCGAATCATCAACACAGAGTCGGCGGCAGTGAGCGCGAATTGGATGACGAAGGAATCGCCGGACGGCATGGTGTGCGATCTGGGTACGGGAATGTGCGGAACCGCCGCCCCGGCACGGCAGAACGTGAAGGTCACCTACGTGACGGATCCGATTTGCTCGGCGTGCTGGGCAATGGAACCGGCATGGCGCTCCGTTGGCTTTCATTTCGGACACGTGATGGACGCCGAGCACGTGTACGGCGGGCTCCTGCCCGGTTGGGACGGTTTTGCCGACCCGAGCAACGGGATCGGCCACTATTCGGACGTCGCCCGGCACTGGGCCGAAATGGCCGAGCACACGGTCAGGCGATGAACACGTCCGTGTGGGACACCGACCCGATCTCCTCGTCCTTTCCGCCGTCCGAGTTGATGACCGCGGTCCGGGACATCGACCCGGCCAACGAGGTATTGATGCTGCGCCGGCTGCGTGAGCAACTGTTCGTCCACGGCCGCAACATCTCCCGCCCCGAGGTGTGGGCATCGGCCCTTGCCGCGGCGGGGATCGACCAGCACCAGGTGCGGCGACGGATGGGCAACGGCCGCGCGCGGACGATCTTCGCCGCCGATCTCGATCGCGCCCGTGCCCTGCGGGTATCCGCCTTCCCCAGCCTCATCCTGGAGCGGGGTGAGGACCGTGTGGTACTCCGCGGCGTCCAGGACTTCGACCGGCTCGCCGCCGTGATCGCCGGGATGGCGCAGGTACCGTTCCGACGCAGGGCCGTCACCGTCGAGGAGGCCATCGATCACCTCGACGTCGGTACCACCGCGGAATACGCCACTGTGCTCGGGCTCCCGCCGGGCGAGGTGGAGCGCGCCTTGACCGTGGCCGGCCTGCACGCGACGGCGCTGCCCGGGGGGAAGGTGTGGAGAGCCGGTGACCAGTGCCGAGCAGCGCCGAGCCCTCCTGGAGCGCATGGTGTCCGAGCAACCCCAACGGCTCGCGCGCAAGATGCGCGCCGCCGGACACGCCGGGGCCGACGCCGAGGACCTGGCGCAGGAAACCCTGGTCCGCGCGCTGCGCTCGCTTGCCGGACTGCGGGGGCCGAACGACGAAGCGCTGGTGTGCGGCTGGGTCGACCGCATCGCGACCAACCAGTCGCTCAATGCCCGCCGCACCCTGGCCCGGGCCCCGCAGAGCACCCCGCTGCCCGAGCCGGACGCCGGTGGCGGCCCGATCAACCAGGACGAGGCCGACCTGATCGCCTGCCGGCGATCGCTGCAGAACCTGCTGGGCGACCTCCCGGACGATCAGCGTGCCGTCTTCGTCGCCTGCGTCCTGGAAGAACGGACGACCGCCGACGTCGCCGCCGATCTGGGCATCTCGCAGGATCTGGTCCGCTGGCGGCTGCGCACCGCACGCAGCCGGCTGCGCGCCCGGATCGACCCCGCATCGATCTGATCGCACGCAACGCACCCCCATAAGCCCCCCACCCTCATGTTGGGGGTGGTTCACCACACCCAAAAGGAGAAATCATGACCGCGATCGAGAACCCCACCGACCTGCACCCGGCGTGGGCCGAACGTTTCAACGCCGGTGACGTCGACGGCATGCTCGCCCTTGCCGAGCCCGGCTCCGGCTTCGCTCCGCAACCCGGACTGGTCGTCACCGGAGAGGATTACCGCAGCGCCCTGGCCGGTTTCCTGGCCATGGGCCTGCCGATCACCCTCACCCTGCGGCACAGTCTGGTCGTCGACGACATCGC